>JALUXN010000183.1 GCA_027018975.1 Mariprofundaceae bacterium
TGGGGTTTTCTTTGCCGGTTTGGTTATCTTCTGATGTGGCAAGGGTGGTGCCATCCGGTGCAATTAAAAAGTAGCCATCATTGACCAGATTGCGCTCCTTCAGCAGTTGCTGAATCACACTGCGCGCATCCTGTAGTGCGTTGCTACCTTGTAGCACCCCGTGCTGTTGATGCAGCGCCAGCAGTTGCGCTGTTACACCGCCCAGCGGGCTGTTTGTGGAGAGATTCGTCAAAATCTTGATATAGTGGTCGCGCCAGCTGACGAGATTGTCATGCGCCATCTGTAGTACCGTCTCCAGATGGTTGATTGTATCTTGCCGCGCCTCCTGTTCGGCGCTATGCAGTGCGATGCTTGAGCCAATGATCAGTGCGATATCAAAGAGTACGGCAATGGCAATGAGAATCCGCCGGACTTTATGAAAATCGACCCCCTCGTTGCGATTTTTGGAGACCTGATAACGCACCACAATCGAGACCAGCAGCAGGATCAGCAGAATGAAGAGACCTATGCCACTATAGAGCAGCAGGGCGTTTTTTTCCTTCTTACTGAGTAGCTCGTGATGACTGCTGGTTTTCACCATATAGGGCTGGGTGATCGTCAGCAGCTCCTGCTTGGTGATGGCGTCGATCCCTTTGTTGAGGATGTTGATGAGCATCGGCGGTGTGCTGCGCAGCATGGCGAAGTGGGTGCGGGTTTTGTCGCTGTTGCTCTTGTCGATAAATTTGCTCTCGACATTGGTGATGAACTGCTCATTGATACTCATTGCCGCCGGGAAGGTGGCGCCGTAATAGGCCTCGGCCTTGCCGGTTGCCACCCAATTCAGCGCGGTGGCGGTATCTTTGACAATGAGGATGTTGGCACTGGGTGCCGCCTTCTTGATCAATTCGATGGAGCTATACCCCTCCTCCTCGACCACAGAGTGGCCGTTGAGATCCGCCAATGTGCTGAACTCGGCCTCGGGTGTCGCAAATAGCGCCGCGTTGTTAGAGAAGTAGGGTTTGGAGAGGCGGTAGTGCTTCAGCCGCTCATCGGTGCGGTACATATCAGCAATCAGGTCGATCTGCTGATGTTGGAGCGAATTGAGCGCGGCACTCCAGCTCGGCTGATAACTGAAACGGAACTTCAGGCCGGTACGCTTGCTGATCAGGTCGATCAATTCGCGGGTCATGCCGACCATCTCGCCGGATGAGTTGACCGATTGGAACGGTGCCCAATCATAAAAACCGAGGGTGATTTTACCGCGATGATCGGCCACCCAGGCCAGCTCCTGATCAGTGAGACCGATCTTTTTGGCGCGATCAAAATAGGGTGGCAGGTAGTAAATATCGAGCAGGCCGACCTGTTCGCCATCGTGCGTGATGACATCGGATTTATGCACCATCTGCTTGATCAGTGCGACATCATTTTTGATTGGCTGATTGTAATGCAGGATGCCATTCACATTTTGCACCGAGAAGACGATCGAATTATCGATGGGGTCTTTGATGGTCAGCAGGCGCAGATCCGGCAGGCGCTTGATCAGCGGCGCGAGCTGGGCAGGGAGCCCCTCGGTGTCGATATTGTAGAGCGGCAGTTCGGTCTGCTGCTTAATCAGCTCAACAAAGGTGGCAAACTCAATCTCGCCATTGTCAGCGTTGGCAGGCGCTGCGGCGAGTAGTAGGGCGCAGGAGAGCGTCAGTAGTGCGAGCAAGTGGGCAATGCCGCGACGAATCGATGCACATGGAGTGGGGGTGTTCAAGGCTTATTTCAGCTGTTGTGCATATTTATGCTGAATCGCGGCGATCTCGCCACTGGCCTTGAGAGCATCGAGGGTCTGTTGCCAGCGGCGAATGATGCGATCGTCCGTCTTGTTGCTGAAGGCGATATACATTGCGCTGGTATGGATCACCAGATTATCAATCGGCTCGATCTGATCGGCTACACCGGCAAGATGGGCGCGGTAGATGCCGGGTTTGCGGATCACCGCCCAGAGATCGATCTCTTTGCGGATCAGCTTCTGCATGTTGTTGACGTAAGAGCCGGTCGGATCGACCACCAGATTGGTAAAGCCCTGACGCCGCAACAGTTGATGCGCCACCGCCTCTTTGGTCACACCGATTCCACGCAGCTGGCGGGCATCATCCAGCGAATGGATGGCGTAGGGCATGCCGCGCTTCTTGAAAAAGACCACGCGCGCCTGCTGCAACGGGCCAACCCATTTGAAGAGGTGTTCCCGCTCGGGGGTGCGCATCATACTGAAGAGTGCGGTATTGGGCTTCTTCTCCAAGATTTTGATGCCACGGCTCCACGGGAAGATTTTGAGCGGCTGGTGTAGCTTCAGCCGTTTCTGAATCAGCTCGACAATCTCCACGCTGCTGCCGACCAGCTTGTCGCCATCCATATACTGAAATGGCGCCAATACTTCGGTCATCAGGGTGATCTCGGTGTTGGTCGCGCCCTCTGCTGCTTGCGTGGTTGCGGCAGGCAGTGTCAGCGCGGCGATCAACAGCGCGCGCTGTAGCAGTTTGCGGGGGTGGGATAGGCCTTTCATGACTTATGAGAGGTATTGATCGATATCGACCTCATCGATCTGCTCCGGTTTGAGATAAGCTTCAGCGTACTGCTTATAGACGCCGGACTTGAGGAAGAGCTCGAAAATATCCCGGTCGAGATGCTGATCTTTGACCATGAAGCTCATGATTTTGATACTCATGGAGAGGGTCTTGGCATCTTTATAGGGGCGGTCGGCCGCGGTTAGTGCTTCGAAGACATCGGCAATCGCCATGATGCGTGAGGGGATGGGCATATCATCTTTGGTCAGCTGGCGCGGGTAGCCTGTGCCGATCATCGTCTCATGATGCGCGCCGGCATAGAGCGGCACATTCTTCAGATGATCGGGGAATGGCAACTGCTCCAGCATCTTGATGGTCATCACCATATGTTCGTTGATCTTGAAGCGCTCCTCATAGGTGAGCGTGCCTTTGGCGATGGTGAGATTGAAGATCTCGCCACGATTATAGAGGGCATCGGGCACCGGCATCTTGAAGCCCATGCGCTCATACTCGTCATAATCGAAGTGCTCGCGCGGGATGATGTGGCGCGGCTTGTCGGCCAGCAGCGTTTCACGCGCGGGTGTCTCCGCCGCTTCATCGCCGATCAGGCGCAGCTCTTCAGAGGAGAGACCGAGGCGGTCATCGAAATAGCGTGTCCACTCCCGCTTGCCGATGTCACGCACGCGCTGCTGGTCTTCATCGCGCATGAATTCGCCGCCCACATTGGCCTTGGCGATAAAGGCGAACTCCTCCTGCAGCTTGGCATGCTCCTCAGCCAGCCACTGCTCGACGCTCGCCTTCTCCTCGCCGGCGATGATGCGTTGCAGCGATTCGATGGTCAGGTCACGATGGATGATCTCGAAACGGTTGCGAATCTCATGGATGCGGTTGTAGATCGTCTCCAGCTTGGTGGCTTTATCGACCACATACTCCGGCGTGACCACTTTACCGCAATCGTGCAGCCAGGCCGCGATATTGAGTTCGTGGGCATCGCGTTCGCTGAGTTGAAAGTCCTCGAAAATGCCTTCGCCCGATTCACTGGCCGCCTTGCCCAGCATATTGGCCAGAATCGGCACACGGTTGCAGTGGCCGCCGGTATATTTGGATTTGGCATCGATGGCGCCGGCGATCAGCTCGATGAAGGAGTCGAGCAGCTTCTTCTGCGCTTCCTGCAGTCCTTGAACTTCAATCAGTCGCTGCTGGAGCTCATCGTACTCTTTGCGCTGGCGCTTGTCGGAGCGCGCCATGATGCGCTCCTGCCGTTTAATATCCTTGATAATCTTATCGGCAGTGCCGGAGAAGTTCTCCTTCAGGCGCTCCAGCTCGTTGACCAGCGGGTTCTCATGCTGCTGGGTGTCACTCTCGGCGCGTCTGCGTCGTGTCCTGCGCGGCTGCTCGCTCATCGATTACTCTTCTTCTTTGGTAACAAGATTAATGGTCAGATCTTCAAAATCTTCGATGAAGTCTTCACCGGCCTCTTCAGCCGACTCATTCTCCTCGTCGTAGATCCAGTTGATGGTGATCTCGGTGGTATCGTTGTTTTCATCGAGAATATCGAAGAGATCAAAAAAGAGCTTGGAACTGCTGGAGTTGAAGTAGATCAGTTCAACATTCACAGTCAGCTCGGGGATATCATCCTGCTCAAAAAAATTATTGAGCCACTCCATGACCGGCTTGTAAAATTCAAAAGTATTTTCAGGATAAGATTTGCCGACAATCGAGACGGTGCCGGCTGGATCCATGTGGATTTCTGGTGTGTACTGAGTGGCTTCTAATGTCAGTGTTTCCATAGCGTATGATTCCCCTTTCTGTGTTCAAATAGATATGTGAAAATTGTGAATAGTCGAGAGTGTTGTCGTGGTCATTTTCTTTTGCGTCGTGTGATGGTGGCTTTGAAGCGAAAGAAGGATTTGCCATCACTCAGCGGGACAAAGGAGTGATCAATAGACTCGCATCGCTTGGCAATCTCGAAGAACCCCAAGCCGCCCCCTTTGTCGTGAGTGTCCTTACCGCTGCGGCGCAGTTCCCGGTATTTTTTCTTGATGCCGGCTTGATCAAGTGTGGCGATCAGGTCGAGCTTTTCGGAGATCTTGCTTTGATCTTGATCAGCGACGATGTTTTGACTGTAGATGGCGTAGCCCTCTTCATCATCATTTTCACTATACAGGCGCTGAACGACGATGACACCCTCATTTTTATTCTCATCCTCCAAGCTGCGTGCCTTGGCGTAGTTGAGGATGTTTTGCGAGAGTTCGATGAAAATGGTCAACACGTTGGTGGCTGCAGACATGCCGAGGTTTGAGTCCTCGATATCCTTCTCCAGACCCTCCGCCAAGCCGGCAATGAGTGCCTGTGTCATCCACTTGCCATAGACAACGAACACCACCCTGTCTTCGGTGATGATATGTTCTAACTCTTCAAAATCGATCAAGCTCCCCTCCCTGTTGTGCGTAGATGATGATCAAGGTTGATCAATAGGTGCGTCTTTCTAGCAAATGGCGCAGTAAATTCAACACTGTCTGCTCATGCATGGCTCGGTATGATCAATGGTAACTATTCAGCTCATCCCACGGTTTGCTCGCTAGCTGCGTTGAACATGCTCATGTGCAATAGCACACTGCGCGTGTTCGCCTTGCTATCGAACAAACCATGGGCGATCTGAACAGTTTCAGCCTGCATCTGAATAGTTACGATCAATGCAGATATTTAGCCACAATTTTATCGATCGCGCCGGATGCCCGAATTTGATCCAGCGCCTGCTGCCAGGCATGGATCGTCTTGTCATCTGTGGTTTTACTGAAGGCGATATAGAGATCGCCGCTGAAGAGCACCAGATTGTCGATTGGCTCGATTTGATCGGCAAGGTGCATCTGCTTGGCGCTAAAGAGACCGGCAGTGCGCAGGCTCGGCCAGAGATCGATGCGCCCCTTGGCCAGCTTGCGGATGTTTTTATCATCACTGCCGGATTTGATAATGTCGAGGTTGGTAAAACCATGGCTACGCAAGAACTCGTGATTGGCAACATCCTTGATCACGCCGATGCGGTTGACCTTCTTGGCGTCATCGAGCGAGTGAATGGTCAGCGGTACGCCCTTTTTCTTGAAGAAAACCAGCTGGATCTTGTGCAACGGGCCGACCCATTTGTACTTCGGCTCGCGCTCCGGTGTCCGTACCATAGAGAAGAGCGCGGTGTTGGGTTTGTGCTGCAGAATCTTCAGGCCACGGCTCCACGGGAACATCTTGACCTTATCGGGGCGATTGAGCTTCTGTTCGATCAAGCGGACAATATCGATGGAGATGCCGGTCAGCTGATCTCCCTGCTTCATCTGAAAGGGAGGAAAATCCTCCGTCATCAGATTTACATCGCCGCCGCTCGCCGCCGCTATACAGGCAGAAGTCGGCAGCCACAGGGCGAGTATCACCAATCCGAATATTCTTTTCATGCAGCACTCCCTCCGCTAAAAAATGTTCGTGCTAAAAATGGTAGCTCACACGCGCACGCGCCAAGTTGTTGTTAATAAAGAACGCCTGATGCTGATCGGCATGCCAGTTTTCATACAACAGCGCGACTGAGACGTGCGGATCAAAAACATGATCACTTGTCAGACGAATATCAAGCAAATTCATATTACTCTGCAGCGTCGGCATGTTCGATTTCATCACCACATAACCGACATGCAGCTTGGTCTCGGGCTGGAATTTATACTCCAGTGTCACTTTAACCGAATTCATACGGGTCATGTCACTGTTCGGATTGCCGGTGGAGATTGCGCCATAGGCACCGGAACCCATCAGGAAGCCGTAGGTATATTCTGCATAGTTGCCGGCGTAGGTGTGAATGGTGTGGCTGCCGGCGCTTTTGCGCATCAGGTCAACGGCCAGCTGCGCCCGGAACTGATCACTGAGATCGGCGGTGACACGCGCACCAACATCAAAATAGTTGATGGTAGTTGATCCCTTGCCCCGCGCGCGGCGGTCGGCTTCGTAACGGCTCTGCGAACGGGAGCGCCAGCCATGCAGTTCGTAGGTGAGTGTGGGCGCGGCATCGCTGCTGTATTTGGCGTTGGCGTAGAACATCGAAACGGTCTGCGGAATTTCATAGAGCCATGCCGAACCTTGCAGACCGGCGCCGCTATCGACATCCACACCGCCGGCATAGAGGCCGCGATTGTAGGTGGTGCCGAGCACTTTGGACATGCTCACCCAGCTCTTGTTGTTATTGCCGTTATCCAGGCCGGACATGTTATCGACATAGAGCAGGTGCGGGGTGATGTTGTCATTGAGTTTGGATGAGAAGTAAGCAGCGGCGAAGAGATCTTTAATCACACGCGCATCATCGGAGCCGACCAGCGGCGTGGTGAGCGCCTGACGGCCGACAATCAGCTGGGTGCGATCATCGTCATAGCGCAGATTAAGCTCACCGAACATGGAGAAGCCCTTGGTGCCATCGAGCAGGTGGGTGTTGGCGAGCATCTTGCCGCTGCCGATCAGTTTCTGCGTGGTATAGCCGGCAATCTGGGCGGAGATATGGTTCACCGGCGCAGTCGAGAAGCGGATAAAGCCGCCGCCCGCCAGTCCGCCCGCTTTGGGGAAGAACGGTGCACCATCAGCGCTGCGGCCGTAATAAACCGTGCGCAGCTCGCCCTCAACCTTGCCCTGATTGAGTGCCTGCGCAAAATCAAAGGCATAAGCCGAAGTCTGGGCTGCACAACAGATGACAGCCGCCACAGATAGCTTCTTAAACATGATTCCCTCTCCCAAAATGAATATGAATAATTTATGTGAATTGAATGAAGCGCGCACTATAGCAAAATCAGGGGGGGGGAACTATAAGATGCCCCCGCCCGTCGCCTAAAAGTGGTAGAGCAGGCGGGAGCGGATGATGTTGTCGGTGGCCATGTCCGGTTCGTTGACATCGGCGCGGATGTGCTCGTATTCGAATTTGAAATCGAGCGGCTGCTGATCGATGTCGTTGGCGGTGAACATGAGATCCCAGATGGTGCTCGGCTTGGTGGTGTTCGGGCGGTTGCTCTGGATGAGGATATAGCCGCTGTGCAGTTTCATCTTCGGCTGGATGGCGTAGGTGACGCCGATTTTGCCTGCCTGCATGTGGGTTAGATCGTTGGCGGTGCCGGTGGAGGTCATACCGATCAGACCTGAGCCGAAGACGGTGCCGGTGGTGTATTCCGGATAGTTGCCGTAATAGGCTTGAATGGTGTGGGTGCCGGCGGGTTTGCGCATCAGATCGCCGGCCAGTTGCAGGGTGAAGGCATCGATTTGGGCGTTGATGCGTGCGCCGAGGAAGTAGTAGTTCACCCGCGTGGAGGCTTGCCTCTGCCGGGCGCGGTCGGCTTCGTAGCGGCCGTGTGACTGGCCGCGCCAGGCGTGCAGATCGTAGGAGAGACCGAGCGGGCTATCATCTGGGGTGTAGCTGGCATCGACATAAAATAGATTGGCGGTGCGCTGCACATCGTAATCCCAGACGCGCAGGCTGACATTGTCGTTCTTGTAATTGATGCCGGCGGCGAACATGCCGGCGTTGTAGGTGGTGCCGAGCACTTTGGACATGCTCACCCAGTCTTTGTTGATATTGCCGTTGTCGAGACCGCTCATGGCGTGGATATAGAGCAGGTCGGCGCTGAGCTGATCGTTGAGATGGGTGGAGGCGTGCGCTGCGGTGAAGAGATTTTCGATCACGCGCGCATCATCGGGTGTGACCAGTGGCGTGGAGACCTCTTGATTACCGACGATCAGGGCGGTGGTCTCATCGTCGTAGCGGAGATTGGCCTCGCCGAGAAGGGTGAAGCCATGCTTACGGCCGCTGGTGACAAGGCTGGTCTTGGCAATGGCGTTGGTCAGGATCGGTTGTGTGGTGTAGAGCGCGATCTGGCCGGAGATGTGGTTGTAGGTGGGGGTGGTCAGGCGCAGGAAGCCGCCGGCAGCTAGGCCGTGTGCGCCGTTGCTGCTCTTTCCCATGTAGATGGCGCGCAGCTCGCCGGAGAGTTGGTATGCGTTCGGATTGTCGCGACTGGCTGAGCCAGCGCTGGCCGCGTGGGCAGGCTGGGTGAGCGCGCAGCTGATCAGCAGTGCGCCGCAGATATGTTTGAGATGTCCTTGGGTAAAGGGTTTTCTGTACATGCTTGCCCCTGAAGGTTTATTGATAGGGCGCGATGATTTTTGCGTATTGGCCGTTTGCCTTGAGCTGGTCGAGCGACTGCTGCATGGCGTGAATGGCTGCCGGATCGCTGTGGCGGTTGCAGGCGTAGTAGAGCTCACCTCGCTTCAACAGATAGACCTGCTCGAAGAGATCGGCGGGGAAGTGGTGCTGGCGGATATTCCACTGCACTACGTTGCCTTCGTAGGCGAAGAGATCGATGCGCCCCTTCTGCAGCTTGGTTAGCGATGAGGCGACCACATGCCGCCCGCTGAGTCGATCGAGGCGATCGATGGCGATGCCACCGGCGGTGAGCAGCTGCTCACCAATATCTTTGATCACTGTGCCGATTTTGTATTGCTTCAGATCATCAAAGCTGTGGATGGTGATGTGCCGATCCCGCCGCGCCACCAGAACCACGATGGTGTCGCTGATCGGGCCGACCCACTGGAAGTGCGGCTCCCGCTCGGCGGTGCGTGTGGTGGAGAAGATGCAGTTGTTTTTGCGCTTGAGGGCGAACTGATAGCCGCGCGCCCACGGGCCGAGCTTGATCTGCTCGCGGCGGAGCGGGGCGTGCATGTTGTGTTCGATAGCCAGCAGCAGATCGACCGCCATGCCGACCGTCTCCCCATCGCGCTGGAAGTTGTAGGGCGGATAGGATTCGGTGCGGAATGATAGCGTTTGCCGGGGTGGCGTCTGCTCGGGTGCTGCTGCAGCGGCCAGCGGCATGATCAGCGCGAGACAGCCAGCCAGCAGCGGCAAGATCAGGGCGAATGTACGATGTTGTGGTGTCATGTGGATGGGCGGCGCCTTCATCATGCTCGGCCGTTACGCCGATTTTTTCTTCTGGCGGATGGTGGCCTTGAAACGGAAGAATGATTTGCCTTCGCACAGCGGCACAAATGTGTAATCGACCGATTCGCAGCGTTTGGCGATCTCAAAAAAGCCCAAGCCGCCCCCCTTGCTGTGGGTCTCTTTGCCGCTGCGGCGCAACTCGCGATATTTCTTTTTGATGCCGGCCTGATCGAGCGTGGCGATGAGTTTGAGCTTCTCTTCGATCTTCACCTGATCGGCATCGGCGACGATATTCTGACTGTAAATGATATAGCCATCATCCCCATCGGTAAGGCGTTGCACGACCACCAGCCCCTCGTTTTTGTTCTCTTCGCCAATATTGCGCGCTTTGGCGTAGTTCAGGATATTTTGCGACAGCTCGACAAAAATTGTCAGCACATTGGTGGCGGTGGAGAGGCCGACATTGGAATCCTCAACATCTTTTTCCAGCCCTTCAGCCATGCCGGAAATCAACGCCTGTGTCATCCACTTGCCATAGACAACGAAGACCACCTTGTCCTTGACAACGATATGTTCCAATTTTTTGAAATTCAGCAATCTCCCCTCCCGGATGTCGCAGACTGAATAGCACGGAGAACCAGCTACATATTCATAAAAACGTTTGAGGGGAGTGAAACTATCGATCACAAATCGCCAAGTCCAGATAGCTGTGGTGTCGTGGTGGGGCAGGGTGGTTGCGTCATGAAAACGGTTTATTGTGGGTTGGAGCCGGTGCGTATGGATTCCCGCCTGCGCGGAAATCTATCCGGCCAATGATCTCCGATAGATGCACTCGGGGGGGCGGTGCGCAAAACGTGGGAATGTCGGCGGATGCGCCGAGTAGAGTTTGTGTGTGCGCGGAGCGTTTAAGCGGCTTGGACGGCCTGTTGGGTGGGAGTGGGCGCTTCGTTCTGCGCTGCAGCGAGGCCGATCCACCCTTCGCGCAGCTCCTGTACCAGTTTGCTGACATCATCGATCGCCTCGGTGGAGCAGCTGCATAGTCCTTCGGTCAGGCGGTTCATCATGTAGAGGTAGAGGCTGGCGAGGCTGCGGGCAATATCTTCGCCCTGTTCCATATCCAGTGAACTGGAGAGCTCGATCAGCGCCTCCATGGCAAGGCCGGTCTGTTCGGCTTCTGCGGCGAGGTCGCCGGCCAGCACAGCTGCCCGCGCACGCGCCAGTGATTTGTAGAGTGCTTCGTAGGTGAGCAGCACCAGCCCCAGCGGTGTTGCGCCCTGAACGCGATGTTGTTGGTAGGTTTGGTATCCGGTCATGATTGCCTCCTTGCTGTGCTTGCCGGTGCGATCATCGCACTGCGACGACATGCGTCGCCTATTGATACCTATCGAGTATGGAAAGGCATACTTGAGCCCCGGCAGCCTACGGCGTGCTACGAATCATCAATCGCATGGGGAAGGGGCAGGCGATTGCGCGGATCGTCATCTTGACGAACATGCGATTGCGATGGCGGATTGGTTTGCAAAAAAAGCGCTGCGCGACAGTATGCAGCGCCGTTGATCCCCCCTTGATTGATCATTGCGCATGAGCGACGCAAGCAGCTGATGCGATACCTAGACGCAGCAGGAGTTCTCCATGGCAGGGCATAATAAGTGGTCCAGTATTAAGCATAAAAAAGCGGCAGTCGATGCCAAGCGCGGTAAGATTTTTACCCGCTATATCCGCGAAATCACCATCGCTGCCCGCAATGGCGATGACCCCGATGCCAATCCGCGTCTGCGTGCGGCGATTACGGCGGCCAAGGGCGTCAATATGCCCAAAGACAACATCGAGCGCGCCATTGCCCGCGGTGCCGGTGGCGGTGAGGGGAGCAATATTGATGAGGTGCGCTACGAGGGGTATGGCCAGGGCGGCGTTGCCATTCTGGTCGATTGCATGACCGACAACCGCAACCGCACCGTCTCCGAGGTGCGCTCCGCCTTCAATAAGGGCGGCGGTAATATGGGCGAGTCGGGTTGCGTGAGCTGGATGTTCCATCAGAAGGGGCAGTTTGTCTT
>JALUXN010000184.1 GCA_027018975.1 Mariprofundaceae bacterium
GACATCGCCTGCCTCGCAGCAGCGCACCAGCCGCGCCGCCGTGCGCGCAATCAGCGCCGCATCGCCCGAGTCATCCCGCGCCGCAATAAAGCGGGCAAACTGCGCGGCCAGCGGCGACTCCATCTGCATCGCTTCCGCCATCACGCACCCGCCTCGGCAGCAAAGGCTGCATCCAACTGCGCAATCAGCGCACCGTCCGGCCGTGTGAAATAGATGCCGAACCGGTCACCGTGCGCCGGCCGCATGGCGCGCAGGAAGAGGTAATAGACGCCGCCAAAGTGGCGCTCGTAGTCATAATCGGGCAGCCGCAGGCGCAGATAGCGATGCAGCGCCAGCACATAGAGCAGATATTGTAGATCGTAGCGGCGCTCATACACCGCCCGCGTCAACAGCGGCGGCGCGTAGTCATCCAAATGAAAACCGAGCCGGTTACTCTTGTAATCGGCCAGATAGAAGCGCCCATCGCGCTCAAAGACGAGGTCGATCACACCGGTCAAGAAGCCGCGACTGTTGGCGGCGGTGAGTGGCGGCAGCGGCTTACCGGCAGCCTGCGCCAACAGCCTGTTGAGCCGCTCCACATCGAGCTGCGCCACCGACAGATCAAAGTCCAACTCATTGAGGCGATGCTGCATATCGAGATCGCGCAGGGCAAAGCCCGACGCATTCAGCGGACAGCGCACCACCTGCGTCATCCACTGCTGAATCAGCTCGCTCTGCGCGCCATCAATGCCGAACCTGCCGCCATGGCGCTGCACAAAGCGATCGGTATGCGCCGCAATATCACCGCGGAAATCGAGCGACTCCAGCAACTGGTGGAGAAAGGTGCCGATGCGCGAACCGGCGGGGAAATTGAAGATGTCATCACTGCACGCCACCTGCGCGATAGGAAACTGCTGATGCACATCGCGGGTGAGCGCGGTAAAACTGCTGATGCGCCAATCCTCAGCGATCGTGCCATCGAAATGCACCGCCTGATAATCCGCGGCATCTCTCCCCTCACCTGCTTCGCATACCTCAGCCCTGCCCACGTCACCCTCATCCGCCAGCGCATCGCTCAACAGCTCCAGCTGCAGATCATCACCCAGCGCCGCCGCCAGCTGCGCGAGATGCTCCCCCTGTCGATCCAGCGCCGTGTTTTTCTCACCGAACGCCGCCGGCGTGCTATGCGACAAATCCGCCGCATTTTGCGCAGGCGCCAACAGCCAGTCGAGCGCGCTCTTGCCCGTGCTATTGCCCACCGCGCCCCAAGCGAGATAGATCTTGCTGCACGCACGGGTCAGGGCGACATAGAGCAGCCGCACATCCTCCGCCAGCCGCTCCTTCTCCGACCGACAATATTGCTGCGCGTCCGCATCCAGCGCCAAGGTATGCACACCCTGCTGCGCATCGAAATAGAGCAACAGCCCAGCAGCATCGCGCGGTTTGCAGATGCTCAGATAAGGGAGAAACAGCACCGGATACTCCAGCCCCTTGGCAGCATGGATGGTGACAATGCGCACCAGGTTACGATCACTCTCCAGCCGCAACTCGCTCTCTTCGACACGCCCCTGCTCATCGTGAATCTGATGCTGAAACCACTGCAGCAGCGCCTCCGCCCCGCTCACCCGCCGCTCAGCCTGCTGCAACAGTTCACCGAGATGGAGCAGATTGGTCAGCCGCCGCTCGATGCCGGCCGGTGCGATTCGCTGATCATTACAGCGCAGCTCATCGTCATAGAACAGGCGGAAGAGCTGCTGAAACATCGCCATAAAGCCGCGCCGCAGCCACACACGCTGCAGTGCTGTCATCTGCTCGCACCATCCGTTCCAGCACTGCTCATCGTCAATGATCGCATGGATCGCGCGGTAATCGTGACCCCAGAGCGGCGATGCCAGTGCGCGGCGCAGCAGCTCGCTGTTGCGGCAGGCGAGCACCGCTTCGAGAATCATCAACAGCCCCGCCGCCTCATCACTCTCAAAAACCGACGCACCGCCGCCGATCACCGCCGCA
>JALUXN010000185.1 GCA_027018975.1 Mariprofundaceae bacterium
GCAAACAGATCGAAGCAGGCGGGCCGGTGACGGTGACCCACCCCGATATGACACGCTACTTCATGACCATTCCGGAGGCAGTAAGCCTGATTCTGCAGGCGGCGGCGATGGGGCAGGGAGGCGAGATCTTTGTCCTCGATATGGGTGAACCGGTAAAAATTGTCGATCTGGCTCGGCAGATGATCCAGCTGATGGGGCTGGAACCGGAGCATGATATTGCCATCGAATTCACCGGCCTGCGCCCGGGCGAGAAGCTCTATGAGGAGCTCTTCCACGATAACGAACCGTTGGGCGCCACGCTGCACCCCAAAATCATGCTCGCTGCCAGCCGTCAAGTGGATTGGTCGCAGATGCAGACGCAGCTCGATCAACTGCGCCAGGCCTGCATCAGTCGCGATGTCGCCGGATTGCATCAGGCACTGCAGCAGCTGGTGCCGGAGTTTCACCCCACATCACCGCCCACCCTGCCCTGATAGAAACGCCCTCAAAGAAAACTATCACCCGGCCAGTGATCCACTTAGAGTGCGGCGGAAATGATCAATAGCGGCCTTTTTCCTATCCACTGGAGAGGTCGATTCGGGAGCTGCCGTGAGCGATAAACAGACACTGACCTACGCCGATGCGGGCGTAAATATCGATGCTGGCAATGCCTTTGTCGGACGCATTAAACAGGCGGTCGCATCGACCACGCGGCCGGAGGTGATCGGTGGCCTGGGTGGATTCGGCGCGCTCTTCAAGGCGGATTTTTCAGCCATGCAGGAGCCGGTACTGGTCTCCTCGACCGATGGTGTGGGCACCAAACTGCTGCTACTGCAGCAACATAATCGGCCGCATGTCGCCGGCATCGATGCGGTGGCCATGTGCGTCAACGACATGGCCGCGCAGGCGGCAGAACCCCTCTTTTTCCTCGACTATCTGGCCAGCGGCAAACTCGATGAGGCGACGCTGGCCGGTGTGGTCGAAGGGATTGCCGAGGCGTGCCGCATCTGCGAATGCTCGCTGATCGGCGGCGAAACGGCGGAGATGCCCGGCATGTATGCGCCCGGTCATTATGACATCGGCGGCTTCTCAGTCGGCGTGGTCGATCGGCCGAAGGTGATTGACGGTTCGACCATTGCCGAGGGCGATGTGCTGCTCGGTATCGCGTCCAACGGACCGCACTCCAACGGTTTTTCGCTGATTCGCAAATTGATTGAGGTCGGTGGCGCCGATCTGGAACAGGATAGGCTCAGCGACGGTAGTCGTGCGGTCGATGCAGTGCTGGCGCCGACCCGCCTCTATGTGCCGGCGGTCAAAGCGATCCTGCAGGCGGGTGTCGATGTGCACGGCTACTCGCATATCACCGGCGGCGGCATGTTTGATAACATCGAACGCATCCTGCCGTCGGGTCTGGCAGCGACGATTGATGTCAGCAGCTGGCCGGTGCCGCCGGTCTTCGACTACCTGCTCAGCTTCGCCAACGTCGAGCGCGATGAACGCTACCGCACCTTCAATATGGGCATCGGCTTTGTCGCCATCCTGCCGGAGTGTGAAGTTGAAAAAGCCGAAGCCACACTGCAGGCGGCTGGTGAAACAACCTATCGCATCGGAAGAATCCACGCGCACGATGGCGAGCTGGTCACACTGCTGCCAGCAGCATAAACGCACATCTCACACCTGTGCCCGTCAGCGACCGATACGAACCGCTGCAAGGTGATCACCACGCGATGATCCAATGAATATCAGGACGGTGATCTGGATTCTGGGCAACCTCTGCGTGCTGTTTGGTATGGCGATGTTGACCACCGGACTCGTCTCGCTCTTCTATCACACCGCCCACGCGCCCCATTTTTTGCTCAGCGGCATGGCTGTCGTGATGCTCGGGCTGTTGATGAAACTCGCTGCCGGCAGCTATCCGACCCACATCAACCGGCGCGAGGGGTGCCTGATTGTGGCGCTCTCTTGGCTCTTTCTGTCACTGATCGGCGCGATTCCGTTTCTAGCCACC
>JALUXN010000186.1 GCA_027018975.1 Mariprofundaceae bacterium
ACCCCTTCGGATGCCAGAAGATCATGCCCGGCGCCTCCTCCTGCAGATGGAAGAGATCGAGCGACTTGGCCAGCTTGCGATGATCGCGCTTCTCCGCCTCCTCCAACCGGTGCAGATACGCCTTCAGATCGCCCTTACTCGCCCATGCCGTGCCGTAGATGCGCTGCAGCTGCTCATTATCGGAGTTGCCCTCCCAATAGGCACCGGCCACCTTCATCAGTTTGAAATGTTTCAGCACACCGGTATGCGGCACATGCGGTCCGCGGCAGAGATCCATCCACTCGCCCTGCCGGTAGATACTCACCGCCTCACCGGCCGGAATGCGGGCGATCAGCTTCGCCTTGTAGATTTCGCCGATCCCTTCAAAGTGCGCAATCGCCGCGTCGCGCTCCCACACTTCACGCACAATCGGCAGCTTCTGATTGGCCAGCTGGCGCATCTTCTCCTCGATCTTTTTCAGATCCTCCGGTGTGAAGGCGCGCTCAAAGGCGAAATCGTAATAGAAGCCATCCTCGATCACCGGCCCGATGGTCACCTGCGCCTTGGGGAAGAGCTCCTGCACCGCCATCGCCATCAAGTGCGATGTGGAGTGACGGATAATCTCCAGCGCCTCGTCGGATTTGTCGGTAATCAACGCCACCCGGTCACCATCACAGAGCGGATGCGCCGCATCCACCAGCTGATCATTCACCCGCGCCGCAATCGTCGCCCGCGCCAACCCCGCGCCAATATCGGCCGCCAGATCATAAGCAGTCGCCCCCTCATCCAAGCTGCGCGCAGAACCGTCCGGCAATAGAATCTTCATAGCAATTCACTCCCAATCTCAGAAAAATGCGCACCCTAACGAAGCACCCTGCATGATGCTATCGCGCCGCTTGACTTCCTTGCAAATAGGAAGATAAGGTTCCGATATGCAAAGATATAGAAGTAGAACGCTCCTTCCAGTGGTTATGGATCGCCTGCGAACCAATCCAGCCGTAGCACTGCTCGGATCAAGGCAGGTCGGCAAATCCATCTTGGCTGCCATGGTCATTGAACAATTCCCAGATGCGATCTATCTGGATCTGGAGCGCCCTGCCGATCTAAACAAATTGGCCGATCCGGAAGCCTTTTTTCAGCAATTCAACCATCGACTGATCTGCCTCGATGAGATTCAGCGCGTGCCGGAACTGTTTTCCGTGCTGCGCAGTGTGATTGACCGCAACGGACGTAATGGGCAGCTGCTGTTGCTCGGCTCCGCATCAAGAGCGTTAATCAAGCAGAGTTCCGAATCACTGGCCGGCCGCATTTCATATCTGGAACTCACGCCATTCAATCGCGTGGAAACATCCGACATGGCGCTCCATCAGCACTGGTTACGTGGCGGTTATCCGCGCAGTTTATTGCGCGAAAACGATGCCGATTCGTTTCAGTGGCGAGAGGATTACATCCGCACATTTCTTGAGCGCGATATTCCGCAACTGGGCTTTCGCATCCCCGCCAACACACTGGGGCGATTCTGGCGCATGCTGGCTCATTGCCATGGTCAAACCCTGAACGCATCCAAGCTGGCTGACTCGATGGGGGTCAGCGGCCACACGATTCGTAAATACATCGACCTGCTGGAGCAGACCTTTGTCCTGCGAACACTCCAACCTTGGTCCGGCAACACAAAAAAACGGCTGATCAAAGCCCCCAAGGTCTATATCCGCGATAGCGGCCTGTTGCATGCGTTACTGGATATTGAATCGATGGAGCAGCTCTTTGCGCACCCGGTCTATGGCGTCTCCTATGAAGGCTTTGTGATCGAAAACCTCCTGACACAACTACCCCGCTGGCAGGCCAGCTTCTATCGCAGCGCCAGCGGCGCGGAGTACGATCTCGTTCTCGAACGCGCAGGCCAGCGCATCGCCATTGAAATCAAAGCATCGACCAGCCCCAAACTAGGCAGAGGCAACTGGAGTGCGCTGGAGACACTACAGGCTGACCACAGTTTCGTGGTCGCCC
>JALUXN010000187.1 GCA_027018975.1 Mariprofundaceae bacterium
TCAACCGCGCCGGATTGGAGGCAATGTCCATTTTACTATATGCCCTAGATCCTGCAAACACCTGGCAATATAATCCAAAAAATGTAGACTCCTCCATGAGTTAGCAGCTCAATCAAAAAACAAAGGAGTCACCTTTTCAGTGAGTAAACCTACAGCAAGCCTGACCCCTCTCCCGCGTTCATGTTAATAACACGCCTCTCTCTATCGCCTCATGAAATATGGGTTGATCAACCGAATTTGGGTGCTTGAGCAACAGATCGATCTTCTGCTCGCCGAGTGCCATCTGTATGTCTGCGACCGCCTGGCATGCGTGGCGAACCATCTGCTGATCCGCCTCGGGCAGCTCAACCAATAGATCGATATCACCACCTCTGGCCGCATCATCCACGCGGGAACCAAACAGATAAACGCGCGCAGAGTCCCCAAACCTGGCCAGCACCGCACTCACAATGGTTTTTACCTGATCATTACTCAGCCGCATGGCTATTTTCCACGTAAGCCTGAATATTTTTCCAAGTCTGCAATAACATCTGAGAGAGCTCATTGGCCAAGCGTAATGACTGCGCAAACTCTTCTGCGTCCACCATATATTCATGAACTAGCCTGTTTCGCAATGACCGCGCTTCCATCCACTGGCTGGCTGATGCCACCAACCCCAAACGCTCTGCGCGATTCAGGTTGTCAATAAATGCGCCTCTATGTTCGCCTTTCCATGCCAGCAAAACGGGCAAGAGTTTATCACCCAACATGTCCTGAAATCTGTTGAATTTCGAGACAAATGACTCCATGATATCTTCTCGTTCGGGCTTCTCTTCTATAGAGCAGACCCAATCAGCATCAATGGAATGCTGTTCAAACAGCCGTATTCTGCTGCGACTGAGTCCCTCTGCCGCTCTTTCCAGCAATGCCATAACCTGCTCTAATCTGCGACCGTGATCTGACGATGTGCATTCCGAAGACACTACTACCACCTTCCCCTGTTCCTATTCTTTCCTGATTGTGCTGCAAAGAAAGGAACAGCTCTGAAAAGTGGAACTTAACAACCACATCGTTGATCATCAAGCATGGACCCGAGCCATTGCAGCCCATCACCGTTCACGCTCCAAACCAGCCATCGACCAGCGCGCCGCAGGCGGGGCAGTGGGGGGTTGGTGGTGAGTTGGTTGTTGAGGATGGTGTACCAGTCGCGCACGACGAGCGGGGTCTGGCAGTTGGGGCAGTAGGTGGTGCCGCCGGTCTGGTCGTGGACGTTGCCGGTATAGACGTAGCGCAGGCCGGCGCGTTGGGCGATCTGGCGGGCGCGCTGCGGGGTGGCCGGTGGCGTGGGCGGGGTGTCGCGCATCTTCCAGTCGGGGTGAAAGGCGGTGAAGTGGAGCGGCACGCGGCAGCCGAGGTGGGTGGCGATCCAGTCGCACATGGCGGCCAGTTCGCTGTCGCTGTCATTCTCACCGGGGATGAGCAGCGTGGTGATCTCCAGCCAGACGGATGTCTCTTGCTTTAGGTATTGGAGTGTGTCGAGCACTGGTTGCAGCTGGCCAGCGCAGTGGCGGTGGTAAAAATCGTCGCTGAATGCTTTGAGATCGACATTGGCAGCATCGATATGGGCGAAGAGTTCGCGGCGCGGTTCGGCGTGGATGTAGCCGGCGGTGACCGCAACGGTGCGGATGCCGCGCGCATGGCAGGCGCGGGCGGTGTCGATGGCGTATTCGAGGAAAATCACTGGATCGTTGTAGGTGAAGGCGACGCTCTTGCAGCCGCGTTCGGCGGCGGCGTGGGCGATCTCACCCGGTGTCGCGGTGGCGCAGAGACGGTCGAACTGACGCGATTTGGAGATGTCCCAGTTCTGGCAGAAGTTGCAGGTCAGATTGCAGCCGGCGGTGCCGAAGGAGAGGACGCGCGAGCCGGGGTAGAAGTGGTTGAGCGGCTTCTTTTCGATCGGATCGATGCAGAAGCCGGAGGAGCGGCCGTAGGTGGTGAGCCAGATG
>JALUXN010000188.1 GCA_027018975.1 Mariprofundaceae bacterium
ACCTTTTTCATGACCTTCTTGCAGGCCAAAGCGATTCGCGCGGTGATGCTGTCGGCTGCCCAACAGATGGATGCACGCAAGCGCGACGCCTTCATCGCCGAGGCGCGCGATGCGCATATCCATGTGTCGCTGCTCTTTTCGGATAACCGCTGGCTGGAGCCGGAGAACTATAAGCGGGCGCTTGATCGCATCAACACGATAGCCAAGATCGATCGCTATGTTGCGCCGCCGAAGCTGGGTGATATCAATCAGGCACATCGTCTGAAATTGAGCATGCAGAGTCTGGGAGGTAAGCCGATCAAACTGGGGCAAGCTGAGCAGCGCGCCAAGCGCTCTGCCCTGCATATCGGCATGGGCGCGATTCATCTCGATATTGAGCCGCATATGGTGCCGAAGTACAAGCAGGATCGGGCGCGTGCGCAGCGTGCTTATGTGGCGATGCTGCGTTATCTGCGCCGGCACTTGAATCGCAACCTGCAGATCGACGTCTCACTGCCGGCGCATCTGAAGCGGCGGGATTATGCTGAGATTGCCAAGCTGGCTGACCATCTCTTTATTATGGATTACGGCTCATCGGATCCGGATCGTATCCTGCGCCGTCTGCAGGCTGCGCGTGATGCGATCCCTCTCTCCAAGCTGACGCTGGCCTTGCGGGTGAGTGATTTCGCCTCCGAGCGGGAGCTGGAGAAGAGCATCGATATTATCGCCCACCGCACCGGTCTGCGTCACTTCGCCATTCATGCCGCCAGAGATTATATTCAATTGACCAACCGCTTCGAGACCGTGCAGACCGAGGTGCTGCAGATGCGCGGGGCGCGCCGATGAGGTTGCGTCACCCCAAGCCAGTACTCAACCACAGCACGGCTGCCGATACAGTCAAAGCACCATTCGCCAGCCATATCACGCGCTGGCTCTATTTCGGGGCGCTGCTGGCGCTGCTGCTCTATATTCTCTGGTACAGCAGTTACCGTTTTTTCTATATTCATAATCGTGGGCTGGTCAATGTGGATCGCATTCGGATCAGCTCTTCGCGCGGCGGGCGGATCATCGAGCTGGCGGTGAAAAATGGTGACCATGTGCAGAAGGGTGATCTGTTGGTGCGCCTGAAAGCGATGCGCGAGTGTTTTGATGCCAACGGAAACCCGATCGAGTCGGAGGAGCTGCGCGGTCTGAAATTGCGTCTGGCAGCCAATCAGGCCAAATTGAAAGGGTTGTATAGCCAGCGCAGCCTGCTCAAGAAACAGATTGATGAGATGAAATATCGCCGTGCCATGGAGCTGAGTCTGGGCAGTGGTGCTGCTGCTAGTGGGCTGGAGAGCAGTCGGGTGAAACTGAATACGGATATTCAGTATCTGCTCAGCATGATCGATCTGCAGAAGCAGGAGATTGAGCAGCTGCAGTCAGCCAGTACGGCGGCGAATCGTCCGGAGTGTGCCGATGAGGTGATTCGTGCACCAAGCGATGCCACGGTGGTCAGTAAAGATCACCATCTCTTCGAGGTGGTGCAGCGCAGCGAGCCGATTTTTGACTTGGTGGCGGATGATGCCAAAGTGCAAGTTGAGTCCTATTTCCGTACCGATGCGTTTACTACGGTGCACTATGGCATGGAGCTGACGGTCTATTTTCCCGATGGCAGTACAAGTCAGGGGCGCGTGGTCGATCTGAAATCCACCGCCATGCCATTCCCGAATCGGGGCTATCACGAGGATTATTTGCCCTATCGTACCCGTATATTGGCACTGCTTGCGCCGGTTCATGATGAAGATCGGGAGTTGTGGAAGCAGTTCAATCAGAGCGAAGTGGAGGTGCAGGGTTGGCGCTGATTCCCTATATGTTTCTGAGTAACAATAAGGCATGTCATCGGCCGCACGGCGCACCCAGTATGACTGGCGAAGCATTGCGGGCGCTGGATGAGGAGGTGAACGAGGATTTCTTCCTGATCGACAGTGCCGATGCCACTATTGCCTGGCAGCTGTTGCATAC
>JALUXN010000189.1 GCA_027018975.1 Mariprofundaceae bacterium
TAGCAGTCGCTCGGCGAGATCAATCGCGCAACGCCTCCGGCAGGCCGAAGGTAACGTTTTCCTCACGCACTTTGAGTGTTTCAACCGCGCAGCCGGTGCGTTCGCTGATCCACTGCTGCACCGCCGCCACCAACACCTCCGGTGCCGATGCGCCGGCAGTGATGCCGACCCTTGGCTGCACTTCAAACCACGCTGGATCGATATCCTCCACGCCATCGATCAAATAGGCGGCGCACCCCGCCCGTTCGGCCACCTCGCGCAGACGGTTGGAGTTGGATGAGTTCTTCGAGCCGATCACCAGCACCAGATCACTCTGCTCGGCCAGCGCCTTGACCGCGGCTTGGCGGTTGCTGGTGGCGTAGCAGATATCCTCCCGCTTCGGCCCTTGAATAGCGGGGAAGCGCGATTTCAGCGCGGCAATCACATCGGCGGTATCATCCACGCTCAGCGTCGTCTGCGTCACAAAAGCGAGTTTCCGCGCATCGCGCACCGCAAGCGTTGCCACATCCTCCGGCGTGGAGACCAGCAGCACCGCCCCCTCCGGTGCCTGCCCCATCGTCCCCTCCACTTCGGGGTGACCAGCGTGGCCGATGAGAATCACCTGATCGCCATTCTGATAGTGGCGCAGCAGTTCCAGATGCACCTTCGTGACCAGCGGACAGGTAGCATCGATCACCCGCAGGCCGCGCTGCTCGCCAGCCGCGCGCACCGCCTTGCTCACCCCATGCGCCGAGAAGATCAGCACCGCGCCATCGGGCGCCTCATCCACCTCGCCGATAAAGATCGCTCCCTTCGCCTTCAGATCTTCAACCACATAACGATTGTGCACAATCTCATGGCGCACATAGACCGGCGCGCCGTAAACCGCCAGCGCCCGCTCGACAATCTCAATGGCACGATCCACGCCGGCGCAGAAGCCGCGCGGCTCCGCCAGCAGGATGGGCGGCTGTGCGTCGGGGCGTTGAGAGATCGGAATCTGTGTCGCGTTCGCTTGCTGCATTGTCGCTCTCCTTACCGTACAGTATCGCGCCACACTATCAAAAAGCGAGGTAACAGCCATGTCCAACTACACCATCAATCCCGGCGACGCCGCACCGGCCGATATTGCCCTCCCCACTTGGCCGGAGGGGACGCTGAAACTGGCCGATCTGCGTGGTCAGTGGGTGATCCTCTACTTCTACCCGCGCGACAACACCCCCGGCTGCACCACCGAAGCGTGCGAATTCCGCGACGCGCTGCCCGATTTCAGCGCCGCCAACGCCGCTATCGTCGGCGTCAGTCGCGATTCGGTAAAATCGCACGCCCGCTTCACCGACAAGCAGTCGCTCAACTTCACCCTCATCTCCGATGCCGACGAACTGCTCTGCAAGGCGTTCGATGTCATCCAGATCAAAAAACTCTACGGCAAGGAGTCGCTCGGCGTGGAGCGCTCCACCTTCATCATCGATCCCGATGGCAACATCGCCGAGGCGTGGCGCAAGGTGCGCGTGAAGGATCATGTCGCCACCGTACTGGAGAGGCTCCAACAGCTGCAGGGATGAGCATGTTTGCCGGACGGCATATCCTGCTGGGGGTCAGTGGCGGCGTCGCGGTCTATCGCGTCGCCGAGCTGGCGCGCCTGCTACAGAAGGCGGGCGCGCGCATCAGCGTGGTGATGAGCCGCGCCGCCTGCCAGTTTGTTACCCCGCTCACCTTTGAGGCGATCACCGGCGAGGCTGTGCATACCGAGCTGTTCGATCTCACCCGTGAGCGGGAGATGGGGCACATCCAGCTGGCACGCCGCGCCGATGCAGTGCTGCTCGCGCCGGCCACCGCCAATCTGTTGGCACATCTGGCACATGGTATCGCCGACGATCTGCTCACCACCATCATGCAGGTGAATGAAGCGCCGGTGCTGATCGCGCCGGCGATGAACCGCAGCATGTGGGCATCCGCAGCCACGCAGGCCAATGTCGAACAGCTGAAATCCGCCGGCTACCGCTTCATCGAACCAACCAGCGGTGCGCTCGCCTGCGGCGAGCAGGGTGTGGGGCGTCTGGCCGAGTTGGAACAGATCATGGATGCGCTGCAACCGCTGTTGATCGACGCACAACCGCTGGCCGGCCAACACTGGGTGATCAATGCCGGACCGACGGCGGAGGCGTGGGATGGTGTGCGACTGCTGACCAATCGCGCCACCGGCCGGCTCGGCGTGGCGTTGGCGGAGCGCGCCGCGCTGCTGGGCGCCGCCGTCACACTGATTGCCGGCCCCGGCGTCCCCGCCACATCTACCCGCATCCGGCGCGAACACATCACCAGCGCCATCGAGATGTTGCAGCGCTGCATCCGCGCCGCCACGCGCGCCGATCTTTTTATCGGCACGGCGGCGGTGAGCGATTATCGCTTTGCCGAAAACCACGCCGGCAAACTCAAACGAGGCGATAACCACCGTATCCGCGTCGAACTGACCGCCAACCCCGACATTATCGCCCACATCGCCACCATGCCCGATCGCCCCACCCGCGTCGTCGCCTTCGCCGCCGAGAGCTGTGACCATGTAACGCACGCCCGCCAGAAGCTGGAGAAAAAACATGTCGATGCGATCATCGCCAACGACATCAGCAACATGGGCAGCGATACCGCCAGCGGCTGGTGGATCACCAAAGCGACCACCACCCCCATCGAAGCGATGGACAAACCCGCCTTCGCCGCCGCAATCATTGAACAGATCATTGCCACTGAACGGGAGAAGGATGCAGTAGGACGCACCGAGCCATAACATCTCTGTCAACACCTTCACCGAGCAGCAAGCAACAGCTGCCGTTGGTTTCCAGCCGCGCCCGACAGCGCTAGCGTTGACCCATGCGTTTCGCTCCGTTTGCCCACCTGCATAACCACTCCGATTTCTCCCTGCTGGGGGCGACCACGTCGGTGGATAAATTGCTGCAGCAGGTGGTGGAGCTAAAGCAGCCGGCGGTGGCGTTGACCGATTATGGCAATCTCTTCGGCGCGATCGAGTTTTACAGCAAGGCGATGAAGATGGGCATCAAGCCGATTCTCGGCTGCGAGGTCTATCTCTGCGACGATCACACCCAGCGTATCGCCGAGGGGCCGCGCGGGCCGCGTTTTCAGCAGCTGGTGCTGTTGGCGCGCAACAATCGCGGCTGGCAGAACCTGCTCAAGCTGATCTCCATCTCCTATCTGGAGGGCTTTTACTACAAGCCGCGCGTCGGCAAACCGCTGCTGGCTGAGCATACCGAGGGGCTGATCGCCCTCTCCTCCGGCTGGAATGGCGAGGTCGAGCAGCTGCTGCAGAAGCATGACTATGCAGGGGCGCGGGCGGCAGCGCTGGCCTACAAGTCGATGTTCCGCGAGCACTGCTTCTTCCTCGAACTACAGCGCCACGGCTTCACCGGTCAGGAGGAGATCAACAAGCAGCTGATCGAGCTGGCGCACGAGCTCGACATCCCGCTGGTGGCGACCAACAACACCCACTTTCCGGCGCGCGAAGATTTCCAGGCCTTCGAGGCGATGCTGGCGCTGCAGCAGAACCGCACCCTCAACGACGAAGTGGCCGGCAACTTCACGCCCGAGTACTACATCAAGTCCTATGACGAGATGCGCGAGCTGTTCGACGATATTCCCGAGGCGATCGAGAACAGCATCCATATCGCCAACCGCTGCAACGTCGATCTGCAGTTCGGCAACTATCAGCTGCCCGATTTCCGCCCGCCGGAGGAGATGGAGCTGAGCGAATATCTACGCCAGTTCGCCAATCGCGGCCTGGAGGAGCGCTGGCCGACGATCATCGCCGGTTCACCCGATGCCGATCGTGAGCTCTATCAGCAGCGGCTCGATTTCGAGCTCGATATTATCATCAAAATGAAGTTCCCCGGTTACTTCCTGATCGTCTCGGATTTCATCGTCTGGGCGAAGCAGCACGATATCCCGGTCGGCCCCGGGCGCGGTTCGGGTGCCGGCTCGCTGGTCGCCTACTGCATGAAGATCACCGACCTCGATCCGATCAAATATGGCCTGCTCTTCGAGCGCTTCCTCAATCCGGAGCGCATCTCCATGCCCGACTTTGATATCGATTTCTGCATGAGCCGGCGCGAGGAGGTGATCCGCTACGTCACCGAGCACTACGGCGAGGAGAAGGTGGCACAGATCATCACCTACGGTTCGATGAAGGCGAAGGCGGTGGTTCGCGATGTCGGGCGGGTGCTCGATATGGAGCTGAGCAAGGTCAACACCATTGCCAAGCTAATCCCCAACGATCTGAAAATGACGCTCGACAAAGCGCTGGTCGAGGAGCCGAAGCTGGCTGAGATGGTCGAAAAGGATGATACCGTCGCCCGCCTCTTTTCGCTGGCCAAGCGGCTGGAGGGGTGCCACCGCAACGCCGGTAAACACGCCGCCGGCGTCATCATCGCCAGCCGCGACCTGACCGAAACCGCGCCGCTCTTCAAGGTCGCCGGCGAAGAGGGCAAGGTGGTGCAGTGGGATATGAGCAACAGCGAGAAGGTGGGGCTGGTGAAGTTCGACTTCCTCGGTCTGAAAACACTCACTGTGATCGACCTCGCCTGCAAACTGATCAAGCAGTATGACCCGCGCCCCGAGGCGCAGGATTTCGACATCACCACCATCCCGATGGATGACGCGGCGACCTTCAAGTTGCTGCAGCGCGGCCAGACCGGCGCGGTGTTTCAGGTGGAGTCTTCCGGCATGCGCGAGCTACTCACCCGCCTGCTGCCCGACTGCTTCGAGGACATCATCGCGCTGGTCGCCCTCTACCGCCCCGGCCCGCTCGAGTCCGGCATGGTTGAGACCTACATCGAGTGCAAACATGGCCGGCAGGAGATCGTCTATCTGCTGCCGCAGCTCAAGCCGATCTTGGAGGAGACCAACGGCGTCATCCTCTATCAGGAGCAGGTGATGCAGATCGCGCAGGTGCTGGCCGGCTACACGCTCGGGCAGGCCGATATGTTGCGCCGCGCCATGGGTAAGAAGAAGCCGGAGGAGATGGCCAAGCAGCGGCAGATCTTCATGGAGGGGGCGGCCAAGCAGAAGGTCGATCTCGACAAGGCGGAGCAGATCTTCGATCTGATGGAAAAATTCGCCGGCTACGGCTTCAACAAGTCCCACTCCGCCGCCTACGCGCTGATCTCCTATCAGACCGCCTACCTCAAGGCGCACTATCCGCAGGCGTTCATGGCCGCCACCCTCTCCTGCGACATGGGCAATACCGACAAGGTGGCGGCGCTGGTGAGCGACTGCCGCAACATGGGCATCGACGTCCTGCCGCCGCACATCAACGCCTCCGACTGGGAGTTCCGCCCCGAGGGCGAGGCGATCCGCTACGGCTTGGGCGCCATCAAAGGGGTCGGCGAGGCGGCGATGAAGGCGGTGATTGCATCGCGCCATAGCGTGGGTGGCTTTGAAGACTTGGAAGCGCTCTTCATGCAGACGCCGCCGCGCACCCTCAACAAACGGATTCTCGAGGCGCTGATCAAGGCGGGGGCACTGCAGGGACTGATTCCGCATCAGGCGGCGGCGCTCGAAGGACTGGCCGAGCTGATGGAGCAGATGAACAAGAAGCGCAAAGAGTTCGCCTCCAACCAGTCGTCACTGTTTGAGCTGGCCGAACCGGAGAGTCAGCAGTTCCCGCTCACCCGCATCTGGAGCCCGGGCGAGTGCCTGCAGGCGGAGAAGGAGGTGCTCGGCTTTTACCTCACCGGTCATCCGCTGGAGGCGTGCCTTGCCCATGCCAGCGGCATCGGCAACTGTAATCTGAGCGAGTTGAGCCGCTTTGAGAATGATCACCCGATCGTAGTGCCGGTCGGCATCTCCAGCATCCGCCCCTACAACGGCAGGAGTGGCACGATGGCCTTTGTGCAGGTGGAAGATCTGCATGGGCAGGCGGAGATGGTCTGCTTCGCCAATCTCTATGCAGAAGTGCAAGAATTATTGGCCGGCGATGCGCCGCTGCTGGTGGCCGCACGTATCGATAAATCGCGCGGCGAGGAGCCGACATTGATTGCCGATGCGATCGCCACTATCGATGCGATGTTGCCGGAGTTGGTGACCGAGATCGAGATCACCACCGACAGCATCAGCTGGGATGAGATCACCATCGCCCACCTAAAAAACGCCGCCACAGGCAGCAAGGCGCGCTTCTCATTTCATCTGCGGCTGCCCGACGGTAGCCTTGCGCTGCTGAAAACGGGGCCGTGTGTCGATTGGAGCGATGAGCTGAAGCAGTATCTCGAGGCGCGCTTCGACGCCGATGCCATCCATCTCTACTGCAAGACATGGCAGCCGCCCCGCAAACAGCAGAAGCGCCACCGACAGGAGTGACCCATGGCACACAGTTATCTGGAATTTGAGCGGCCGATTGCCGAATTGACATCGAAAATCGAAGACCTTTCCCATATGAATTCGAGCTCCGGCATCAATGTCGCCGAAGAGGTGGAGCGATTGAATAAAAAACGCGAAAAGTTGATCGAACAGATCTACAGCAAGGCGACCCGGGCGCAGATCTGCCAGCTCTCGCGTCACCCCGACCGTCCCTACATTCTCGACTATATCCCGCTGATTTTTGACGATTTTCAAGAGCTGCACGGTGATCGTGCCTTTGCCGATGACGGCGCCATTGTCGGCGGACTGGCCACCTTCCGCGGCCAGTCGGTGATGGTGGTCGGCCACCAGAAGGGGCGGGATACCAAAGAGAAGCTGAAGCGCAACTTCGGCATGCCGCGGCCGGAGGGGTATCGCAAGGCGCTGCGACTCTTCAAGCTGGCCGAACGCTTTGATGTGCCAGTGCTCACCTTTATCGACACCGCCGGCGCCTGGCCGGGGATCGATGCCGAGGAGCGCGGCCAGAGTGAAGCGATTGCGCGCAATCTGCAGGAGCTGGCGGCGCTGAAAGTGCCGGTGATCTGCACGGTGATCGGCGAGGGCGGCTCCGGCGGTGCGCTGGCCATCGGTGTCGGCGATCGTATGCTGATGCAGCAGTTCTCCACATACTCGGTCATCTCGCCGGAAGGGTGCGCCGCCATCCTCTGGCGTGATCGCGCCTTCGCCGAAGAGGCCGCCGAATCGCTCAAGCCGACCGCCAACGACCTGCTCAAACTCGGCCTAATCGACGCCATCATCCCCGAACCCAAAGCCGGCGCCCATCGCGACGTTGAAGGTGCAGCGCAATTGATCGGAGACACATTGGCGCAACAGTTGGAAGCACTGCTACAACTGCCGCACAAAGAGCTATTGTCGCAACGCAATCAACGCCTGCGCCAGCTGGGCGTATTCACAGAAGCCGTCTGACGGCACTTTTTTCCCTCGCAGCAGGCAATAGTTGCCTGCCCAACAACAAGGGCATAATCGCAATCACTTGTAATATATAAATTTATTGCATGGCATCGTTCCTGCTCCATGTCTGGCATGATCGAGCCAACACAAGGAACCGGCCTATCCGGCATCACAGGTAAATCAGGTAAGCATGGCAAAAACAGCCTCTTCGCTAAGCTGTTCGCGATGCTCGAGAAGCGGGATAAACTCGCAGCAGATGGCAAACTATTCGGACTGTCAGCGAAGGGCGTCAGCGCCAAGACCGGAGTGCATGCCAATCCATTGCAGGCCAAGCAGCACGGCAAAGGCGGCCTGTTACTGGAAACCAAGAGCAAGCATCTGCTGGCCTTGGCCACCCAGAAACAGGAGAGCAGCAAATCACATCCCGAAGATGTCGCCACACCACTGGTTGCACATGTCCTCATCGACCCACAACGCCCCATCACCAAAGGCGGCACAGCCAAGCAGCAGGCAGCGCAGGCCAACACACTGCTCGCCGGTGAACAGCATGCCAAACAGCATGGTGACACCCTGCTAGGCAAACAACATCTACTCCAAAATAAGAGCTCAACGCAGCAAGCCTCAACGCAGCAAGCCTCAACGCAGCAAGCCTCAACACAGCAAGCCTCAACACAGCAGGAGACAGTGCAGACAGCGATTGCACACAGCTTGCGCCAATCCGATCTCAATCCTGCCGACAACCCGAACGTGCATGCCATTGTCAACAAGGTGATCGACTCGGTAGTCAACGCAACAACAAATCCCACAACAAAAAGCGCCACAGCCAAGACTACGACGAAACATGTCAGCACGCGCATGAATACGTTGGCCAACATGGGTGAAAACGTGACGGGTCAACACGCAGATAAGACCGCGCAGCATGCCCAAACTCAAATGACGCAAACCACATTGTCTCGCGATCCTGCCACGGACAAAACGGAAACCGGCGCGCTGGCCGCTCAATTGACTGGATCGTCGGCTAAACCGAGCCATACCCAACAACAAGGCAACTCCGTCGCCAACCTCGTGCAGAGCATGGCTGCCGCATCGCCTGAGCATCAGGCCTCAGACAGCAATGCCGGCAACAGCGGTGGCCAATCCGGCAACCCCAATATCGGTTCACTCCTAGGCGATGCCAGTCGAGCCGATCCGGGCGCACGCGTTGGCGGCAGTCAATTTCAAAGCTATCTGACCCAAAAAGATGTACCAACGCTCTCGCCTATGGATGCGATGAAACATATCGCACACTCAGCGAGCAACGGACAGACCAAGCTGGAGATCCAGCTCGATCCGGCGCACCTTGGCAAAATCCACATCTCACTGCAGAGCGATGCCTCCAAGCAGCTACAGGTGCATATGATTGTCGATCAGAGCATGACACGTCACGCACTGGAACAGCAGCTGCCACAGCTACGCCATGCACTGGCGCAGCAGGGCTTTGATCTCTCCGGCTTCTCCATGGATTCCCAAGGGCAACAGGCAAGCGGCCAAGAACAACAGAGCCACAGTGGTCGAGCAGCATCGAGCAATCGCCATGATGGCAGCGTGGACAACGGCGTGACCGTGCCCGACACCGCACGTTTGCAGCGCACCGCGCAACGACGTGGCGAACACGGCGTCAGCATTCGGGTATAGGAGGTATCGATGCTCACACCCACCATTCAATCCACACCAGCTGCGGCTGCACAGTCACAACGCACCACCCAGAAGGACTTGGGAAAAAAGGATATTTTCCTCAAACTGCTGGTGGCGCAGATGCAGCATCAGGATCCGCTCAAACCACAGGATGCGACCAAGATGTCCTCACAGCTGGCGCAGTTCAACATGGTCGAGCAGCAGACCAAGTCAAACAAACTGCTACAGCAGCTGATCGATGCCGGCGGTGGCAATAAGAGCAATGGAGCAGCTGGCAGCAACGGCGCCAGTTATCTCGGTCACACCGTCACGATTCAACATAACGGCATCTATTATGACGGCAGCAATCAGAGTTCCACCGTGAACCTGAGCGAGCCAGCCAGCAAGGCGATTGTCTATATTCTCGATGCCAATGGCACGCCGGTGAAAACCATGGCATTGCGCAATATGCCGGCCGGCCCATCGCAAATTGTCTGGGATGGCAGCACCGATAGTGGCGCAAAGGCGGCGCAGGGGAATTACAAAATCGAAGTCTCCGCTGTCAATGCCAATGGCGGCACAGTGAAAAACAGCATTCAGCGCGCCGGCGTCGTCAGTGCGGTACGCTTTACAGCAAATGGAACAGAACTGGTGGTTGGAGGCGTCTCTACCACCCTCGACAAAGTTACAGAATTACGTTTATAACAACGGATTAAACAAGGAGAATCATCATGGGTATTTATAATGCACTGTTCATCGGCGCTTCCGGCCTGTCCTCATTCGGTGAGGCAGTTCGCGTGGTCGGCGATAACATTTCCAACGTCAACTCACTCGGCTTCAAAAGCCAGAACGTCAACTTTTCGGACGTACTCTCGCAAACCGTGGGTGTAACCCGCTCCAACATCGCCAACCAAGTGGGTAACGGTGTGCGTATCGGCTCCATCACCCGCGACCAGCAACAGGGCTCACTGCAGAACACCACCAGCCCGACCGATATGGCGATCAATGGTAACGGTCTATTTGCTCTGCGCGACCCGGCAACGAACAGCTTAAACTATACGCGTGCCGGTGCGTTTATTCTGGATAAGAATTTCAATCTGATTGATGGCCAAGGCAACATTGTCCAAGGCTTTAAGGTCGATGATGTGACGGGTAAAGCCATCGGCAATGTCGGCGATATCACCTTCGCCAACTTGGCTGCACAAGCCAAAGCTACAGGTCAAGTAACCGTAGCCACAACTTTGGACTCGAACGCCACCGTATTCCCTACGGGTACAACATTTGACCCCACCAATCCAGCCACCTATCACTATAAAACAGAGATGAACATCTTTGACTCTCTCGGCCAGACCCATGCGGTAAGTATTCAGTATGTCAAAGCTGGGCTCGATGCGGCCGGTAATACCGTCTGGGATTGGCACGCCTCTGTTGACGGTGGCGAGATCACCGGCGGTGTCGCAGGCACGCAAACCGCGTTGGATGTAGCAGGTGCCGCATCAACAGTCTCAGCTACCGGTGTCGTCACTCCCGGAAAGCAGAGTTTGGTGTTTGGCAAACAGGGTGAACTGGTCACAGAAAATGCCCCTAATCTCGTCATCAACTGGTCCAATGCTGCCCCCAGCAATATCACGATGAATTTTGGTAATGCGACGACTACCGATGCCCAAGGCATTACCGGTAAGGGTCTCGATGCCACGGTACAAATGGCCGGTAGTTTCGCCACACGACAGATCACCAAAGATGGATTTACCTCCGGTTTCCTCGACAAACTGGAAACCGATTCATCCGGTAAAATTTTCGGTGTCTTCACCAATGGTCAGCGGCGTGCGCTCTACCAGGTCGCCTTGGCCAACTTCCCCAATGATGCCGTACTCAACCATACCGGTAACAACCTTCTGCAGGAAACCATCGCATCGGGTTCACCGGTGCTGGGTCTGCCCGGTGTGGGTGGTATGGGCACTATCTCCCCCTACGCACTGGAGCAATCCAACGTCGATCTGGCAGCAGAGTTTGTGAAACTGATCGTGGTACAACGCGGTTATGAGGCGAACTCGAAAACCATTCTGACCACCGACCAGATGCTCTCTTCGCTAATGCAAGTGAAACGGTAATCACACACGCTGATTGAACTGGGCGGGGCACATTCGATGCCCCGCCCATTCGTTTACCTGCTTATCCTGCCTGCGCCACCATCCCGGTAACTTAGCCACATCTGAAGTTTCACCGTTTTTTTAGCTGGATATAAAAAATCGCTTCAAACAGATCAGCTCCCATACGCTTGCGGATCTCGACAAACAGGCTCGGCACGAACGGTGGTGCATCCACATGCCCGGGCAATAATGAATCAGCCGGCAAACATAAATCAGGACGAACGCGAAAAGGAAACTCATATGTGCGTCACCTGCTTTGTGAATGCGCCCATGCTGCCAGCCGGACAACTTCTGTATTCCAAACAAAATACAAATCAC
>JALUXN010000190.1 GCA_027018975.1 Mariprofundaceae bacterium
CTGGGATGTCGATGACAATCGCTATATCGACTATGTCGGCTCGTGGGGGCCGATGATTCTCGGCCACGCCCACCCCGATGTGGTAGCCGGCGTACAGGAGACGGCCGCCAAGGGGATGAGTTTCGGTGCGCCGTGCGAGCTGGAGATTGAGCTGGCCGAGTTGGTGATCGATATGGTGCCGTCGATCGAGGTGGTGCGCTTCGTCAACTCCGGCTCCGAGGCGACCATGAGCGCGCTGCGGCTGGCGCGTGGCTTCACCGGCCGCGATAAATTCATCAAGTTCGACGGCGGCTACCATGGCCACGCCGATGGTTTTCTGGTCAAGGCCGGCTCCGGTGCGGCGACCTTTGGCGAGCCGGACTCTGCCGGTGTGCCGGCCGATTATGCCAAGCTGACGCTGACCGCGCCGTTCAACGACATCGAAGCGGTGAAACGGCTCTTCGCCGAAAATCCCGGTGACATCGCCTGCATCATTGTCGAGCCGGTGCCGGGCAATACCGGCGTGATGCTGTTGAATGACAACGGTTTTTTGCAGCAGCTGCGCGATATTTGCGATGCCGAGGGGGCGCTGCTGATCTTTGACGAGGTGATGTGCGGTTTCCGTGTGGCTGCCGGCGGTGCGCAGGCGCGTTTCGGCATCATGCCCGATCTCACCTGTCTGGGTAAAATTATCGGCGGCGGTCTGCCGGTCGGCGCTTATGGCGGCCGCGAAGAGATCATGCGCCAGATTTCGCCCGATGGGCCGGTCTATCAGGCGGGCACGCTCTCCGGCAATCCGCTGGCCATGCGCGCAGGGCTAGAGACCTTGACCCGTCTGCGTGAACCGGGATTTTACGAAGCGCTGGAGGCCAAAACCGCGCGCTTGGTTGAGGGGCTGCTGGCCGGCTGCAAAGCGGCGGGTGTGCCGGCGGTGGCCAATCGGGTCGGCGCTATGTTTACCATCTTCTTCACCGAATTGGATGCGGTCACCTGCTGCAGCGATGTCAGCAACCACTGCGATCTCGCCTTTTTCGGCCGCTTCTTCAACGCCATGCTCGATGAGGGGGTCTATCTCGCGCCATCGCAGTATGAGGCGGCATTCACCTCGGCGGCGCACAGCGATGATGATATTGAACAGACCATCGCCGCTGCTGAACGCGCACTGAAAACCGCCCGCGCATGAGTCTGCTCGACGAGATCACCTTCAATGAAGCCGGTCTGGTGCCGGCGATTGCGCAGGATGCGACGAGTGGTCGCGTGTTGATGATGGCCTGGATGAACGCGGAGGCGATTCGTCAGACACTGGCCACCGGTTACGCTCACTACTACTCCCGCTCGCGCCAAAAACAGTGGAAAAAGGGCGAGTCTTCGGGGCATCTGCAGCAGGTGGTGGAAATGTTTTTGGATTGCGACGGCGATACGCTGCTGCTGAAAATCCACCAGCAGGGCGCCGCCTGCCACACCAACCGCGCCTCCTGCTTCTATCGGCAGCATGTCGATGGTGTCTGGAAAACAATCGAGGAGCCGATGGTATGAGTGAAGCCACAGGAGAGAGTAACGATATATTGAACCGGCTGGCGGCAGTGCTGGAGGCGCGCAAGAGCCAGTCGCCGGATAGTTCCTACGTCGCCTCGCTCTACGCCAAGCCGGATAAGATGCTGGAGAAGATCGGCGAAGAGGCGGTGGAGACCATTATCGCCGCCAAAAATAACGACCGCGAGCAGATCATCTACGAGACCGCCGATCTCTGGTTCCACACACTGGTGATGCTGGCGCAAAAAGGGGTGCAGCCGGATGAGATTCTCGATGAGCTGGCTCGCCGCTTCGGCATCTCCGGCCACGATGAGAAGGCGGCGCGTCAAAAGGGGTAGCTATGCCCAAGTGACGGTGTAGCGCTTGCCGCCGGGCAGCATGCCCGACTCGGAGAAGGCGCGCAGCCGCTCATGGATGGCGCGGGTCACCTCTGTCCCCGGCTTGACCAACGG
>JALUXN010000191.1 GCA_027018975.1 Mariprofundaceae bacterium
GAACATGCTCATGTGCAGCAGCACACTGCGCGTGTTCGCCTTGCTATCGAACAAACCGCGGGCGATCTGAACAGTTCCAGCACGTAGCTAAATAGTTACCATTCCCGCTCCCTTTCGTCATTCCCCGCGCCCTCTCGTCATTCCCGCGAAGGCGGGAATCCACCCGCACCTGCGTCCAATAGATTCCCGCCTGCGCGGGAATAACGCTCTCAAACCGTCGAGGGGCACACAACAATGGCTTCCCGATAGCGCTGACCGGGGATGCACTGTGAGGATTGTTCTAACGGGGAGCGAACAGGTTTCATGTGATTGCCCTGCAGCATCAGAAGAGCTCCACATCTTCATCGCCGCCGATGGTGATCAGCTCCACGACATGCTCGCGGAAGTGTTGCCAGGCCAACCGCGAGTACGGGTTGCCGTTGGGGTTGATGACAATGCGCTGTTGTCGTTGGCAGGAGAAGTTCTCCGGCCGCGGGAAGAATTTGCTGATTGCCTCGCCGATGTCGTCATCCTGTTTGTAGGGGCGGTCGAGTGTGTAGCCGATCCAGATGTAGCCCGATTCGCGCAGCGAATTGAAGAGGTGGACAGCATCCTTTGGCAGCGGTTCGGAGACCTTGAAAATTTTCAGACCCATATCGGAGTTTTCACCGGAGTCGGACATCAGTTTGTCGATCGAGTGGCGGAAGGTGCGTTTCATCTGGTAGTCGCTCTCCTCCTCGATGCTGTACATATGGAAGGAGGTGTGGGCGACAAAGACGCCGTAAAACTCGTTCGGTACGGTGACGTGTACTTCGGTTGGCAGATCAAACTGGATCAGCTCCTTCTGCAACAGACTTGCCTGGTCACGGTTCTCCAGTACCGGGAAGATCTGCGGACTGACCTCCTCATCTTTGCAGATGGTGGTGATATGCGAGAGCACCATGGAGATCATGGCGTAGGCATCGCTGGCCATACTGGTGGCGCGCGAGAGGATGATGTGGTTGGCATGTTTGACATGCTCGCGCAGGCACTCCATCTCATTGAATTTCCAGGGCTCGATCTTGATGTGAACCAGCTCTTCGAGACCCGGCTCTTCGGCAAGGCGGCGTTCCAGATAGGTGCGTTCGCTCTCGACCTGTTCCAGCGAGAGGTCATCGATGATGGTGAGGTCGAGTTCATGGTAGAAGCGCAGTAGTCGTTTGAGCAGCAGCGGCAGGCTGCCGACCCAACCGACAATCAGCAGGCTCATTTTGTCTTCCGGCTCCTCCAGTGTGAGGCCGAGTGTGTCGGTATCTTCCGGCTCCGCCTCGGGGAGGGTGTATGCGCCGGATTCGCCGGTTCGGATGGCGTAGACGGTCTCATCAAAGAGCGCGATTTCACTGATAGCGATGCCGATGATCGCTTTCAGCGGGATGGCTTCAACAAACTGCTCATCCAGTGCGGTGATCGGCACAATCTCCCAGTTGTCATTGATGAAGCCGAGCAGCACCACGCCGCGCTGGAAGAGCAGCGCCTGCACTGTGGTGATGTTTTCGTGATATTTACCATCCGGGGTGGCGAGCTGCCAGACGTAGGATTCACTCTGGCGAATCTCCGATGGCCAGGTGACCAGGTGGAGCGCCGACTCATCGATCAGCTCGGGGATCATCAGGCGTTGCAGCACCTGGTCAAAGTCGCTGTAGCGCAGGATGTTGCAGAAGGCGGTGGCGCGGAAGTCGGCCTCGGACATGATGACGGTTGGTTTGTCATACTTGCCGGTATTATCCCAGCCGACCTGCAGCATGTGTTGGTGGGTGTTCAGGCGCGGATGGGTCATGCCGGGGATGGCAATGGTCAGTTTGATGTTTTTGTTCTGGGTGCGGATGGCGACCATGTTGTAGAAGGAGCGGGAGAGGGAGACCCCTTCGCTGCGCTCCTCCGGCAGCACGAGCAGCGCCTGCTTGGCGGCGGCGATGTTGATGCGTTGCAGGTCTTCGGAGTGG
>JALUXN010000192.1 GCA_027018975.1 Mariprofundaceae bacterium
GTTGATGGTAGCGGTAACGCCATCGCTGCGCTGGATGCGGATATCGACCTTACCATCGAGGATCAGGTAGAAAGTTTTGCTGTTGTCACCCTGCCGGACAATCTCCACACCGGACTCCGCTCTGCGTAGCGTGCCTTGGCGGATGAAGTCGAGTGATTCGTCGTCGGAGAGTTGTTCGATCAGCGGGAAAACACGGCTGTTATTCTGCGCGCTGTCGTGGTTGGCTTGGGAGATACGCGCCATATCGAAGAGCGAGGCGATCTCCTCACGGTCGGGATGGTCGAGCTGTTCGCAGAGGCTGAGAAAGGCCATGGCATAGGTGGACTTTCCCGCCGCCAGCATGCGTCGCGCGGTAGCAAGAGCGATGTCCTGCGCGGTGCGTATCTCTCCCTGATCTTTGAGAAAGCGGATCAGCGGACGGGCAATGTGGAGGTCTTCGGGAAAGATGCGATGCAGCTGATGATAGCAGTGCAGCAGTTGTGTCTCATTCAAAGCCATGCAGCAAGTGTAGCCTGTGCACCGGCAATGTCACCGTCCGGCGGCCGGTGGTATCAAGATTACGGCAGATAGAGCGATTCGAGGATGGTTTGGTATGCGTCATAGACTTTGCGGCGTTTGATTTTCATGGTGGCGGTCATCAATCCTGATTCGATGCTGAAAGGGTGGTCGAGCAGATGGATGCGGCGTACCTGCTCGAAGGGGGTGAGTGGTTTGAGTATCTGATTGATACGGGTCTGGATGCGTTTCTTCAGCTGTTCGGATTGGCAGAGTTGCGGCCAGTCGCAGGGTGGCAGTCCCTGCGCTTCAGCCCATGCGCGGCAGGCGGCTTCGTTGGGTACAACGAGGGCGACCAGATAGGGCTTCTGGTCGCCGTAGAGCACCACTTGGTCGATCTTCTCATCGCTGATCAGGATGGTTTCGATGCGCTGCGGGGCGATGTTTTCGCCGCCGGAGTTGACGATAATATCCTTTTTGCGATCGGTGATGCGCAGATAACCATCGGCATCAATCTCGCCGATATCCCCGGTGTGCAGCCAGCCGTCGCGGAGCGTCTCCTTGGTGGCGGTGCGGTTCTTCCAGTAGCCGGCCATGATATTGGCGCCGCGGGCGAGGATTTCGCCATCTTCGGCGATACGCAGCTCGACCCCGCGCACAGCGACACCGACACTGCCGGGGCGGCGATCATGCATCGGGTTGGCGGTGAGCAGCGGCGCTGATTCGGAGAGACCATAGCCTTCGATGACCGGCAGACCCAGCGATTCGAAGAATGTGGCGACTTCGCGGTTGAGCGGGGCGCCGCCGGAGATCAGCGCCAGCAGCCGGCCGCCGAAACGGGCGCGGATTTTGCTGGCCACCAGTCGGTCGAGCAGTCGATACTGCAGCTGCCCGATCAGCCCGAGTGTGCTGCTGCCGGCCAAGCGCATGTAGCGATGAAAGAGATGCTGTTTGATGGCGGGTTGCTTGGCCACCTGTGAGAGGATGCGACTGCGTATCACCTCCAGCATGCGTGGCACGGCGATCATGTAGGATGGCTTGGCTTCGAGCATGTTTTTGGCGACGGTGTCCGGGCGCTCGGCGAAGGCGACCGAGAGGCCGTAGGCGTAGGGGAAGAAGTGGCTGCCGGTGCGCTCGAGGACATGCGCCAGCGGCAGGAATGAGAGCATGCAGTTGCCGGCTTTGAGCATCTGAATATCGATAAAATCGGGCACAGCCTCCAGATTGGCGAGGATGTTGCCGTGGGTGAGCATCACCCCTTTGGGGTTGGCGGTGGTGCCGGAGGTATAGACCAGCGTGGCCAGTGTGTCGCGATCGATCTTGTCGAGCCGTTTCTGCAGTTGAGCGAGATCAGGCTCCAATGATTCGAGTTCGGAGAAGGGGCGAGCTATCTGGCGCGGTTGATCGAGATCAAGGGCATAGATCTGTTTGAGGTGGCGCGCTTCGCATTGGGCGGTGAGCA
>JALUXN010000193.1 GCA_027018975.1 Mariprofundaceae bacterium
TGCGATCGACTTTGCGCAACAGCATCTGCGCATCCTCTCCGGTCTCTACGGCCTACTGCGGCCGCTCGATCTGATGCAACCCTACCGGCTGGAGATGGGTACGCGACTGGCCAATCCGCGCGGTAACAACCTGTATCAATTCTGGGGTAGCCAGATCACCGAGGCGCTCAATGCGGCGCTGGCTGAACAGGGAGACGAGCTGCTGATCAACCTCGCCTCCAACGAATATTTCAAAGCCGTTCAGCCGCGCGCGCTGCAGGGCGAGGTCATCACGCCGCAATTCAAAGAGCTGCACAACGGCAGCTATCGGGTGATCAGCTTCAGCGCCAAGCGCGCCCGCGGCATGATGTGCCGCTATATCATCGACCATCGCATCCGCGATCCGGAGGGGCTCAAGCAGTTCGATCTCGCCGGCTACCGCTACAATCCCGAACTCTCCGATGAGCAGACACCCGTTTTCACCCGTCAAGCAGCGCGCAAGTAAGCTGGAACGTAACTGTTCAGATCGCGTTGCAAACACCCAACGATTGAGTAACAAAATGGTAGACTCGCCATTTTGTTACTCAAGAGTTATGTGCGCAACAGCGCCGCGACTGTCATAAACGAACCGAGCACCAGATAGCGACCGGCGTTCTGCCTCTGCAGGCAGTCGTGCAGCGCCGCGACGGCCGAGTCGTAACTGCCATCCTCACGACTGATGACGCGCTTGGCGTAGGGCGCCAACAACGGCAGCACATCAAGCAGAGAACGATCCTCGCGGGTGAAGACCAGAATGGCGTCGAAGGGGTCGGCCAACGCCGGCAAGCTCGGCAGCAGCGCTTCGACGGCGTGGCGATTGTGGGCGGCATCGAGCCAGATGCTCGCGCCTCGATAGTCCAGCCGCTGCAATCGGCCGAGCAGTTGGCAGTCGGCAATCGCTTGGCGCGCCCGTGCAAGATCGATCGTCGGCACATCTGTTGCCAAGCTACGCACCGCAGCCCAGCTCAGCGAGGCGTTGATCTGCTGGTGCGCCCCGGCCATGGCCAGATCCGGCCAATCTTCGAGATCACACACCGAAAAACGCGTCCCCAGCTGTACCGCCTCGGCAAACGCCTGCAGCTGCGCCATCGCATCATCCGGTTGCGGCGCGCTGATGGCGGCCGCACACCCCTGCATCACATACGCCTTCTCTGCGGCGATGGCAGCGAGACTATCGCCCAACCACGCCTGATGATCGAGCCCGATCGGTGTAATCAGCGCCAGATCAGCGGGCAGCGCCGTGGTGGCATCAAATCGCGCACCCACCCCCGCTTCGAGGATCTCCACATCGACCGCAGCGCGGCTGAACTGCGTCAGCGCCAGCGCCGTAGCTGTCTCAAAATAGGAGGCGGCAGCCTGCTCGGCCAGTGGCATGATCGTGGCCAGCTGTGCCAGCAGTAGATCATCCGCGACCGGCTGGCCATTGATGCGGATGCGTTCATTGAAAGCGAGGAGATGGGGCGAGGTGTAGAGGCCGACGCGCAGACCGGCCGACTGCAGGGCGGCGGCCAGCATGGTGGCGGTGGAGCCTTTGCCGTTGGTGCCGGCGACACGGATACGCAGCTGCGGACGGCGCAGCGGCAGCGCCGCCAAGATCTGCTGCAGCCGCGCATGGCCGGGCTGATAGTCGCGATCGGCAGCCGGCTGGCCGAGGGCGGCGAGCCACGCCTCGATGGTGGTCGGCTTTGCTGCGGCGTTAATGTTGGTAGGGGCGCGCGGTCAGGTGGGTGAGCAGGCGGCTCAGGTAGGGCTTGAGCTGCTGGCGCGGCACGACATCGTCGATCAACCCGTGCTCGAGCAGAAACTCCGCGCGTTGGAAGCCCTCCGGCAACTTCTCGCCCACCGTCTCCTGAATCACACGCGGACCGGCAAAGCCAAGCAGCGCATTGGGTTCGGCGAGAATCACATCACCCAGCCACG
>JALUXN010000194.1 GCA_027018975.1 Mariprofundaceae bacterium
GCAGCCGGCGCCGCTGCGCAGTCTGGAGGCGTTGCAGACCGACACATCGGCGCATCCGGAGTGGCCGCCGCGCTGGCGGCGCAAGATCAATCTACAGGATGGCGTAAATGGGCGCGAACTGGTGCAACTGGCGCTGCTCAATAGTCCGCATCTGGCGGCCGTGGCGCGCAAACTGCCGGAGGCGAAAGCGCAGCTTGAACAGGCGGGACTGCTGCCCGATCCGCAGCTGCATGCGGCGGTCGATCTGCCGCGTGGTGGCGATCCGACACTGGTCACCGGCGTTGGCCTCGGCCTCGGCTTCGATCTGCAGGCATGGGTGACACGCGATGCAAAACAGAGCGCCGCCAGTGCGCAGGCCAAGGCGACCTACCTGCAGCTGCTCTGGCAGCAGTGGCAGGTGGTGCAGCAGGCGCGCATACTCTATCGTCGGGCGCTGATCCAGCAGCAACAGCTGGCGCTGACCGCGCGCCGCATGCGTCAGATGATGCGCAACTGGCAGCTGCAACAGCAGGCGCTGCAGCACGGCAATGCGACCCGCGACCGGGAAGAGCTGGCGCGGGTGAGCGCGATGGATGCGGAGGCGGCGTGGTATGAGGCCAAACGGCAGTACAACACCACCATGCACACGCTGGCGCAGCTGCTCGGTCTGGCACCGGAAGTGCTGCTGCCGTTGACGCCGCCGGCTGCGGGTTTGGCGAGTTTGCTGGCCACACCGCCCAAGCCGCATCGATTCCGGCAGATGTGGCTCGCCATCGACCACCACCGCCCCGATCTACTGGCGCTGCAGGCAGGATATGCCGCCCAACAGGCGGTCGTGCGGCAGCAGATTCTGGCGCAATTTCCCAGCTTTACCCTCGGCGTCAACACGCTGCGTGACACCGGCAATATCTGGACGCTGGGGCCGTTTGTGCAGCTGCATCTACCGCTCTGGAACGGCAATCGCGGCCAGATCGCCGTGGCGCGGGCGACGCGCAGCCGGTTGCGGGCGGAGTATCAGGATCGGCTGAACAGCGCGCGGATCGAGGCGGATCGGCTCTACCGCGATCAGCAGCTGGCGCGCGCTGAGTTTCAAGCGCTAGAGGCCAAACTGCCGACATTGACGCGCACCATGCGACAGATGCAGCAGGCGTTGGCCCATGGCAATATCGACATGCTCACCTTCACCACCCTGCAGAACAGCCAGTTCAACCAGCAGATGAAGGTGCTGCAGCTCAAGCAGGCGCTGCTGGAGCAGGCGGTGGCGCTCGATACCCTGCTCGGCCAATTGCCGCTGCCACCAGCCAAAGGAGGCGCTGACCAATGAAGCAACGTAAGAAAAACACCATGCGATCAGAACATTGCCGCCGACCACTCTCCATCCTTCTACTGTTCATCACGCTGCTGCTGACGGCACGCGCACCTGTTGCCAGCGCGGCGGAGACGGCGGATGGCACATCCACGGCCATCACCACCACACAGGTGCAGCGCGATCACCGCTTTACCACATCGATCACCTGGTTCGGCCAAGTCGAGAGTGCCGATCAAATTGATATTGTCGCGCGTGTCGAGGGGCGGGTGATCCGCATCGCGGCGGCCGATGAGTCGGCTGTGCGACGGGGTGATCTGCTCTTCCAACTGGCTGGCCGTGATGTGGCGAATCGAGCACAGAATTTGCAGCAACAGCTGGCACAGGCAACGCGCGCCGAAGCGATTGCGCGCAAGAATCTGCAGCTAAAAACAGCGCAACGGCAGCAGGGGCTGGCGACCAATGAGCAGGTCAACCTAGCTAGGCAGGCGTTGGCTCAGGCCAGTGGACGCCGGGCGGCAGCCAAGCTGGCGATGGCGCAGATGGATGTCGGCGCGGCGATTACTGCACCGATTGCCGGCATCTTCACAGCGCGGACGGTGCATGTCGGCCAATATGTGCAGCGCGGTACGCGATTGGCGCGCATCATCGACCCGCACCATCTGCGCATTCGGGCGACGCTCTTTCCACCGGCCGGTCTGTCACTGCGGCAACGGCCGGTGCTGGTGCAGCGCATCCATGCTGCAGGCGGCGTGCAACCCTTGCCGGCAACCATCTCGGCGGTGATGCCGGCGCGCACCGCCCAAGGCGCCAGCGCGGTCTGGATCGACGGCGATGCGCTGCAACTGCTCGCACCCGGCGAACAGGTGAGCGGTGTACTGCCGCTGACCCACAGCGGTTTTGCTGTGCCGGCGGCGGCGCTGGCGCGCGATGATGCCGGCCACAGCTATCTCTTTGTGCGCCACGGCCAACAGTGGCGGCGCCTGCCGGTGCAGACGGGGCTGCGCGATGGCCGGTGGGTGGAGATTATCCACGGTGTGCAGGGCGGCGAGAGTATTGCCGCCGAAGGTGCATACGGGCTGCTCTATAGTGATTTCGGCCGTCACTATCACGAGGCGGATTGAGTGGCTGATCGGAGATTGATTTGCTGGCGCGGCTGATTCAGCGGCTGATCGCCCGCCCCATCCTGCTGCTGCTCGGCCTGCTGCTGATCGCGCTGGCCGGCCTGCAGGGGTGGCAGCGGATGGCGGTTGACCTGCTCCCCGATCTCGATGTGCCGGTGGTCAATATCATCACCCATCTGCCGGGGGCGTCGCCGCAGGATGTCGAGCTACGGCTGAGTCGGCCGCTGGAGTCGGCCATGCAGGGGATCAGCGGTGTCTATCGTGTCGCCTCGACCTCGGCGCAGGGTATTTCGCAGGTCAGTGTACAGTTTCAATGGGGGATGCATGCCAACGATGCGCGCCAGCTGGTGCAGGCGCGCTTGGCGCAGATCGGCACGCAACTGCCGTCGGGCGTGGTGCCGCGTATGGAGCAGATCGGTACGACACTGCAGGAGGTGGCGGGATACACGATCACCGCCGATGGCGATCCGGTGGCGCTCTACAATGCGGTGCGCAACCACCTGCGCCCACGCCTGACTCAGCTGCCCGGGGTGTCGCGCGTCGATCTGCTCGGCGGCGCAGAGCGCAGCTTCGTGGTGCAAGTGCAGCCGGCACGCCTGATGCGGCTACACCTGCGGCTGGGCGATATTGTTGCCGCGCTGCAGGCGATGAACCGCATCGATGTGGCCGGTATTGCGGCCGATGGCGGGCGCGAATGGGTGGTGCAGGCGGATGATCGCATCCGCTCGCTGGACGATCTGCGCCATCTGCCACTGCATCTCGCGGGGCAGAGCGCTGCACAGGCACAGCCGCTCCTGCTGCAGGATGTCGCCACAATCACCGAGGGGCGCATGCCCAGGCACTACACCATTCATGGCAATGGCCGGCCGGCGGTGGCGCTGTTGGTACGCAAGCAGCCCGGCGCCAATGCGTTGGATGTGGTGCCTGCGGTTGATCGGGCGTTGGCGCGTCTGCAGCAGGCGTTGCCGGCTTCGGCAACAGTGCAGAAGTTCTACGATCAGTCGGAGATTGTTGCCCGCGCCAAAGATGCGATCGTGCAGGATCTCTGGCTCGGGGCGGCGCTGGTGGTGCTGGTGCTCTATCTCTGTTTCGGCTCGATTCGGCCGGCGCTGGTGGTGGCGATCACCATTCCGGCCAGCCTGTTGGCGACACTGGCGCTGATGCAGCTGCTCGGCCTGTCGCTCAATATGATCACCATGACCGCGTTGGCGCTGGCCATCGGCATGATCGTCGATGACGCGATTGTGGTGGCGGATAGTGTGGCGCGGCACGGGCTCAAACAGCCGCCCGAGCAGGCGGCGCTGGCCGGCGCGATGGAGATTGCCGGTGCTGATATGAGCGGCACAATGACCACGCTGGCAGCATTCCTGCCACTGCTGCTGGTCGGCGGTATGGCGGCGCTGTTTATGCGTCCGTTCGGCTGGACGGTGAGTATCGCACTGCTGATCTCCTTGCTGATGTCGCTGACGCTGGTGCCGGCGCTCTCAGCATTCCATTCGACTGCGACCATGGCCGAGCCGGCATGGATGGCCGCGTTGCGGCAACAGGTGACCAAACGCTATGCACAGCTGGCACAGCGGCGGCGAACCGTGTTGGTCGCTGTGCTGCTGTTTGTGGCGCTGGCGGTGATAGCCGGCGTGAGCGGACGCGCTGCGCTATTGCCGCCGATGGATGAGGGCTCGATTCTGGTGGAGTATATCCTGCCGCCCGGCACGTCGCTGGCGGAGAGCGATCGCATCGGTGATCGGCTCGAGGCGATGGCGATGCATGATCCCGATGTGCGCAGCGTCTATCGCCGCACCGGTTCACCGCTGATCGGTTATCAGATCGAGGGGCCGCAACGCGGCGAAGTGATGATGAAGCTGGCACCGCTGGATGAGCGCAGTCGTTCGGCGGAGGCGATACTGGATCACTTCCGTCAGCTCACCGCCGCGATACCAGCCGCCAGTTTTCTCTTTCACCACCCCACGCAGGAGAAGATGGATGAGAGCTTTTCCGGCCTGCCGGCGCTGTTTGCGGTGACCATCTACGGCGCCGATGCGCAGCAGCTGATCAAGCAGGCGCAGCGGGTGGAGACGATGCTCGCGCAGCAGCCCGATCTCTCCAATATCATCAACAACAGCCGAGTGCACAGCCATCGTCTGACGATCCGTCTGCGCCCCGAGCAGCTGGCGCGCTACGGTCTGCAGGCGACAGAGATTCACCAACTGCTGCGCGCTGCCGGTTTCGGCCTGCAGGCGACCCGTGTGGTGCGGGCGCAGGAGACGATTCCGGTGTTGCTGCGCTGGCCGGGCGATGCAATGGACAAGCCGGAGCGCGTGGCCGCACTGCCGGTACCGACACCCGATGGTGGCTGGGTGCCGCTGGGGCGCATCGCTGAGATTGCGCCGGCGGCCGTGCCAGCGTCGATCAGCCGGGTGAACGGCGAGCGGCAGATCACCCTGCTGGCCGAAGCGGAGGGCGATCTGCTGGCCGTAGCCGACAGCGTGCAGCGGCAACTGAATCAGATGCAGTGGCCGGCCGGCTACAGTGCGCGTGTGAGCGGTCAGTATCCGCTGGTGATGCAGATGATCGAGCGCTTTGTGTGGATTGCGCTGGCGGCGGTAGCGCTGATCTATCTGATTATGGTGCTGCAGTTTGGTTCGTGGCGGCAGCCGCTGGCTGTGTTGGCAGTAATTCCGGTGACGCTGGCCGGCGGCCTGCTGGCGGTGGCATGGGGCAGCCACAGTATTGATGCCTCTATCGGTATGGGGGCGCTGACGCTGATCGGTGTTGCGGTGAATAACGGCATTGTGCTGGTCGATTACGCCAATCGGCAGATGCGCGCCGGCATGGATCGCGCCGCCGCTTGGCAGCAGGCCGTTCATGTGCGTTTCCGGCCAGTCGTCATGACCTCGGCAACCACCATCGCATCGCTGCTACCGATCACGTTCGGCATCGGCGGCGCATCGGCAATCTTTCAACCCTTCGCCGCCATGGTCATCGGCGGCCTCATTGCCGGTACCCTCGCTACCCTGCTGCTGTTACCTATGTTGCAGGAGCGCGCTGCAGAGTGATACGCACATCAAACGATGCGCCCAGTGAACTGGCGGAGAGAGAGGGATTCGAACCCTCGGTACCCCGTTCAGAGTACACACGCTTTCCAGGCGTGCTCCTTCAACCACTCAGACATCTCTCCATGCTGCTCATCCCGCGGGCGGCGGCGGATGGTACGTTGGCACACCCCGAATCGCAAGAGATAGACAACGCCTGCGCGCAACAGACACAGCGCATTGAAATTCAACAGCCACCTACCTATAGTGCGCGCCGCATCGAAATCGATGTAGATAACATATTAAATAGAACCGTGACGGGATAACCCGACGGTGACACCATACAGGAGCATGATATGAGCGATTACGTGATCGAAGCCGAGCTTCGTGAAGAGACCGGGCGCAGCGCCAGCCGCCGTCTCCGTCGGGCAGGCAAACTGCCGGGCATTATTTACGGGGGAGACAAACCTGATCTAGCCATCAGCATGAGTTACAACACCGTCTCCAAACTGCTTGATGAGGAGCTATTCCACACCTCCATGATCGAAATCAAGGTAAAGGGCGTTCGCGGCAAAAACACCGTTTTGCTCAAAGACTCCCAGTGGGATCCGGTACTCGATACCGCGACCCATCTCGACTTTTTCCGCGTCTCCGGTAAAGACACCATCACCATGGATGTGCCGGTGGTACCACTGAATGCAGACAAATGCCCCGGCGTCGTCAAAGGTGGCTTGGTGGATCTGGTTCGCCACTCCCTCGAAATCACCTGTCGCGCCGACTCCATCCCGGAGAGCATCGAGATCGACTGCTCCAACCTCGATCTGGGTGACACCATCCACATCGACGACATCACCCTGCCTGAAGGCGCGGAAGTCATCCATGATGTCAACTTCACCATCCTCAACCTCTCTGCCACCAAGGGCAGCAGCAGCGACAGCGACAGTGAGGATGACGAGAGCGGCGAAGCTGACGAATAACACACTGCACACAGCATGATCAAAATGGTCGTCGGCCTGGGCAACCCGGGCAGCAAATATGCGGAAACACGGCATAATGTCGGATTCCGATTTCTCGACCAGCTGGCAAAAACCGAGGGGTTGAGCTTTGTCTCAGCCCCTCGTTTTCGTGCTGAAACCGCCAACTGGGAACGCACCACTGGCCGCGTACTCCTGGTCAAACCCCAAACATTCATGAATGACAGCGGCGAGGCTGTCGGCGCGTTGGCGCGTTACTATCAGATCGACGAATCCGAAATCCTCGTCATTTACGATGATCTCGATCTCCCGGTCGGCAAACTGCGCATCAAGCAGGGCGGCGGCCACGGCGGTCACAACGGGCTACGCTCGATTCACGCCCATCTGCCCAGCAACCGCTATCCGCGCGTCAAAATCGGCATCGGCCGCCCCGCCAACGGGCAGATCACCCCTTGGGTGCTGGGTCGCGCCTGCGCAGCCGATCGCATCGAAGAAACACGCCTCTTTGATGCGCTGCAGCAGGCGTTTTCCACGCTACTGGAAGGGCGTTACGATACAGCCGCCAATCGCATCCACCTAGCCCTGAATCCGGCCGATTAACCGAGCCGATGCTGACCCTGCCGCTACCGGAGTCGATCATCCACATCTGCCGGCGACTGGCGGATGCGGGCGGTCACGCCTGGCTGGTCGGCGGTTCGGTACGCGATCTCCTGCTTGGGCTGACGCCGAAAGATTTTGATCTGGAGGTGTACGGCCTCGATCAACAGAAATTGCAGCGCACACTGGCCGCGCTCGGCAAAACCGCATCGGTCGGGCAGCAGTTCGCGGTTATCAAACTCCACCTCGAGCAGATGGAGATCGATGTCGCCCTGCCCCGCTCCGAGACCAAACACGGCAATGGCCACCGCGGCTTCACAGTGGAGCCCGACCCGCACCTCACCCCCGAGCAGGCCACGCTGCGGCGCGATTTTACCATCAACGCGATGATGTACGATCCGCTCAACGGACGGCTACTCGATCTCCACCACGGCCGCCGTGATCTGGCGCAACGCATCTTGCGCCATGTCAGCCCCGCCTTCGCTGAAGACCCACTGCGCCCACTGCGCGCCATGCAGTTTGCAGCGCGCTTTGACCTACGCCTGCATACCGATAGCACCGCACTCTGTCGCCAGCTACATGCCGAGTTTCACACCCTACCGGTCGAGCGCATCTGGCATGAGTGGCGCAAATGGAGCCTCAGCGATACCCCGTCTGCCGGCCTGCGCCTGCTCCGGGAAATCGGCTGGCTCTCCAGCTTCCCCGAACTCGAAGCGCTTATCGGCTGCGAACAGAACCCGCACTGGCACCCCGAAGGCGATGTCTGGATGCACACACTGCAGGTCTGTGACCAAGCAGCGCGCATTGGAGCCAAGCTTGAAGCAGCAGATCGACAGCTGCTCCTCTTTGCCGCCCTCTGCCATGATCTGGGCAAACCGATTGTCAGCGCACCCAATGCCGACGGCGTCATCAGCTCACCCAACCACAGTCAGGCGGGCATCGACCCGACAATCGCGCTGCTACACCGAATCGGCGCACCAGCGCAGCTGCTCAAGCCACTGAAACCGTTAATTCTGGAACATATCACCCATCTACATAGTCAACCGACAGCGCGTGCAGTCCGGCGTCTGGCACACCGTCTGGCACCAGCCCATATCGAGATGTGGGAACATCTGGTGGAGGCCGACGCATCCGGCCGCGCCCCCTCCCCCCCTTCGCGACCGGCACTGCCCTGGCTAGAGGAGGCGCAGCGGCAGCAACACCACCGCAGCCGCCCGACACCGATCCTCACCGGCCGCATGCTGATCGAGCTGGGTGAGAGAGCAGGGCCAAAACTAGGCGCGATCTTAGCGCGCGCCTACGAAGCGCAACTGGAGGGTGAGATCAGCGATGCAGACGCTGCCATCGCTTGGTATCACGCCAATCGATCGTAGGCAGGGTCATCGGTTAAAAACGTTGTCGTGCGACCCACAGCTCCCACACCAAGCAAGCGTAGTTATTTGTATTTTTTATTTTTCAGCGTATTGTTTTGCATATGCGCGTACACTATTGTGGCTACGAATGGCTGAAAAAAAGGTATCATCTTGATATTGAATCCCCCAATCCAATGGCAAAAATTGGCGGCACGAAGAGTCCGGATAGCCGCATATACCGCTCAGAGTATAAGCCTAAAGATACACTGGCAGGGCATCTACTGTTCGCCCTCAAGCATGAGAGCCTGAACCTTGGTATTCTCAAAGCATTATTCAATGTTTGTGACACCATAGAGCTTGAGCAGTGGATTGATGGGAACCCTCAAGGCAAGCAAACTCGCCGCGCATGGTTCTTTTATGAATGGTTAACGGGGAAAGCGTTAAATCTTCCTGATGCAGATAGCAAATTTAGATATGTTGATGCGCTGGATGAGCAACGCTATTACACAGCAGATAAAATAGACTCACGCCGCCATAAGGTCAGAAACAACATGCCGGGCGTTCCCGGTTTTTGTTGGCTGGTTCGCAAAACACCTGCCATGCAAGCCTTTGATGCCAAAGAGCTATACAAACAAATGAATGACGCTTATTCCAAGCATCCTATGATGGGCAGAGCGGAAGCATTTTTGTTGACCAAGGATTCCCAAAAAAGCTTTGAGATTGAGAAAGAGAAATTTGACAATCGTGCTGTTCGCTGGATGAAAACAGTTCGAGCCTTTATGGACACTTGCCTTGATGATGCTAAACTGTTTGAGATGCAAAAGCAGCTCGTTTCCAACCCTGATCACGGATGGCGAGCCGACTTTGGCTGGATTGGAGAGCGTTTGCCTGACGCAACACCGTTGCCCGACCATATCAGCGCCCATCCAGATGCCTTGGATTCACTGATGAGTTCATGGCTTGACGCTTATTCACGCATGTTTGACAAACATCCAGTAGCCGCAGCGACAGCATTGGCATATGGGTTTGTCATTATCCACCCATTCTCGGATGGTAATGGTCGTATCCATCGTTTTATTCTGCATCAATTGGGTCAAGTGCCTATTTCATCCGAGCTACTTGAAAGCATCGAAACGTACATCGCTTCGTTAGAGAAGCTTTCAGCGCCGATCCTTCAGCGCTCAGACTGGACCATGACAGCCGATTATAATGTGGCGCTGCTCAACGACACATCAGATCTTTATCGCTATGCAGATGTGACGGAACAGGCTGAATATATTTATCAATGCATTGAGCAATTTGTCACACTGCGTCTGCCGCAAGAATTGGCTTACCTGAGCGCCTTTGATAAAGCCAAGCGACTGATAGATGATGCCCTCGATATACCAGACAAGGACTTAACCTTGTTGATCAACCTTTGCGTCCAAAATGGAGGGAAACTATCCAAGAAGAAGCGAAACTATTTTGAACAACTTGCCGAAGAACATATCGCCTTTGCCGAGCAGATCATCCAGACACAGTTCGCAAATTATTTTGATATGATGACGTGATCGCTTTTCTAAAAGAGTGGCCTGCCCTCTGAACGCAGGTCAGCGGCGAGGCTCCTCGTGGGTGATGATTTTTGCCTCGATAATGTCATCCTCATAATCGGTGCGCGGCGGCTGGATCGGCTGCACCGGAATCTGCGCAATCAGCAGGTTGCGAAACGGCGGAAAGAGCAGCAGAAAACCGATGCAGTCGGTAATAAAACCGGGGGTAAAGAGCAGGATGCCGGAGAAGGCGATCATCAAACCATGCAAACCGTGATCGACCGGCAGTGCGCCGCGCATCATCTGACGGCGTGCATCCAGCAGTGTCATCAGCCCTTGCCAACGGATCAGCACACCACCAATCGCTGCCGTCAGCAGACAAAGCAGGATGGTATTCAGCCCACCGATACTGCTACCCACATCAATGAGTACCCACAGCTCCAGCAGCGGCAGCGTGATAAAAAGCAGGAAGATAATTCTCAGCATGGTATTGATCCTCCGTGGATGTTCGAGTCGCTATCCAGCTAAATAAACTGTTCATATCGCCCATGGTTTGTTCGATAGCAAGGCGAACACGCGCAGTGTGCTATTGGCACATGAGCATGTTCAACGCAGCTAGCGGGCAAACCATGGGATGAAATGAATAGTTTTGCCGAAACGATACATCGGGGTGGTAGAATATCTATCGCGGGTTGCGCAGATGGTGCGCAATGGCGTCACGCAAACGCCGAGCGCCCGGCTCATGGGGCGCCAGTTGCACCAGCCGCTCCGCCCACGGTAGCGCTTCTGTGTAGCGTTTGGCCTGCGCCAGCCAGGTGGTGAGCACATAGACCATCATGGCATCGCGGCTCTGCGGCGTGACTGCCTGCTGCAAGGCATCGAGCGCCGCCTCGTCGCTGCCCAGTTTTTTCAAAGTTAGCGCGTAGTTGTAGCGCACCCGTGGCTGTTTTGGCAGATAACGGACGGCCTGTTGCAGCGCCGTGGCCGCCTCCGGCAGGCGTTTCAGTTCCGCCAGCAGCAGGCCGAGCGAGTAGTAGGCCTCACCGCTTTCCGGATCGATGGCGATAATCTCTCGAAACGTCGCCTCCGCCTGCCGGTTTTTGCCCTGTAGATGGTAGAGATTGGCGAGATTGAAACGCGCCGGCAGATCATCCGGCACCAGCCGGATGGCGCTCTGATAGGCGGCTTCGGCTTGCTGAAACTCCCCCTGCCGCTGATAGAAGAGACCGCGATTGAGATGCGCCTCCGGCCGTTCGGCGATTGCCTGCTGACGAGCGAGATAGTCATCTGCCGCACGCTGAAATGACTGGCGTTGATCGGCCGTA
>JALUXN010000195.1 GCA_027018975.1 Mariprofundaceae bacterium
ACGATCGCGAATCATCGCCGCCGCGCGCTGCACAATCACCATGCCGTCGGCATAGCTGAGCATGTCGAACTGAAATGCCGACGCCGAGCGGGGTCGGCGCAGATAAAAATAGGGAGCAAACGAACCATCCAGCCTGATCCGCCGACCACGCCGCAACTTGCCGGACTCACCGCGCCGCGGCGACTGCCAACAACACTCCGCCAGCTCCGGCCAGATGACCGCCCGGCGATGATGTTGTTGCAGATAGGGTAAAATCGTCAGTAGTGCGCGCTGCTTCGGGCTGGTGATGATCTCATCCAGATCGATCACAGCCAATTGCTGCGTCAGACGTGCCACCTGCGCCCGCCCGTTCGGCGAGAGTGTGCGATCATTTTCAGCACTGTGGTGATGGGTGAGATTCCCCATCGTCTCCGCATGCCGAACCACATAGAGCACCGTGGCTGCTTGCGTCGGAAAACTGCCGACAAATAGCAGTGCGACCCCAAACAGAGCCGCACCCAGCCGTCGCCGTAGCCAACAATCAGTAGCTAACATCAGGTAACGCGTCAGCTACACGCTAGAACTGTTCAGATCGCCCATGGTTTGTTCGATAGCAAGGCGAACACGCGCAGTGTGCTACTGCACATGAGCATGTTCAACGCAGCTAGCGGACAAACCGTGGGATGATCTGAATAGTGACTCAATCAGTAGCTCTTGCGGAACTCCGTGGCATGGCATTTCGGACAGGGCGGAATGCGGCCGGTCTTCTTGAAGTGCAGCTCATCGCCACACGCCACACACTTCAGGGTGCCGGCACTGGTGATTTCACCGGAGCGGCAGGTGATCGCCTGCTCCGCCTTCTCGGCCGCCGAGGTGAGTGCGCTGCCGGCCATATTGAGCAGTGCGGTCAGGGACGCAATCGCACCGGCACTGACACGCGCCGGATTGAGTTTCTCCTTCGCCTCATCGCGCATCGTTGCAGTGATCTGCGAAAAGTCGCGTTCGAGGAATGCCTTGAGATTCTTGCCCTGCTGCTCGGAGAAGATGCCGGCAGCGGTCAGCTGTTCGCGCGCCTTCTCCATCGCCACGGCGGCAAACTCGCTACTCTTCTCTGCACCGGATTCAAACAGCTCTTTGAAGCGTGCCGCCAGCTGATCATACTGATCCGCCGCCGGGTCATCACTACCTGCATCGCCATCCATATGGGCAATCACCGCTTCGCCGAATTCGGATGTGGAGAGCTTGGTAGCGCCATCCATCAGGCGGTGGAAGTCGTAAGTCACTGTCTTGGCGGCAATCGCGCCGTTGATCCCCTTGACTACCAGATCGGCCGCCTCGCTCCAGCCCATGTAACGCAGCATCATTTCACCGGAGAGGGTCATCGAGGAGGGGTTGACCATGTTTTTGTTGGCATATTTCGGCGCTGTGCCGTGGGTCGCCTCAAACACCGCGTGGCCGCTGGTGTAGTTGATATTGGCGCCCGGCGCGATGCCGATGCCACCCACCTGTGCCGCCAGCGCGTCGGAGAGATAGTCACCATTGAGATTCAGTGTGGCGATCACATCGAACTCTTTCGGACGGGTGAGCACCTGCTGCAGCGCAATGTCGGCGATCGCATCTTTGATGATGATGCCGTTTGGCAGTTTGCACCACGGGCCGCCATCGATCTCCTCAGCGCCGAACTCGCGCTTGGCCAGCTCATAGCCCCAGTTGCGGAAGCCACCCTCGGTGTACTTCATGATGTTACCTTTGTGCACCAACGTCACCGAGCCCAGTTCATTGTCGATGGCGTATTGAATCGCCGCCCGCACCAAGCGTTCTGTGCCTTCGCGCGATACCGGCTTGACGCCGATACCGGAGCTCTCCGGGAAGCGGATCTTGGTCACGCCCATCTCATCCTGCAGGAAGCGAATCACCTTCTTGACCTCGTCACTCCCCTCCGGCCACTCGATGCCG
>JALUXN010000196.1 GCA_027018975.1 Mariprofundaceae bacterium
ATTCTCCATATCCACCTGTCCGGGTGGGTTATCCGGCAGTGAGTCCAATCGTTTCACGACAAAGCCTGCAACAGGAGAGAGCACTGGCAGCCCGAAGCAGTGATAGTCGCTAAGCAGCTGACCATCGGTACGATAACTCTGCCCTTCCTCGGTGATATAAAAATCCAAGGCATGCTGCCAAGGGGGCTGGTGGGTGTGTGAGCCATGAAACCCCTGATACACATCCCATCGCCCATAAAATGGCGGTAACACCGGCACACTGCCGAATTCACCGTGACGAGCTATGGCGAGCCGGCTACGTTCGGCACTGACCTCAGGCAGTGCAGGTGCCTCCAATGTGACTTGCAGCGACTCTGAGGCTGGGCGTTTGGTCAGTGCGACCAATATCAGCATCGTGGTCAGCAAAAACGGCACTGCCATCACTGGCAAACCATAGACCAACATGAAAGTTTCCGAGGCGGCGGTCACCAGCGCGGCAATGACTGCACCGATCATGGCAAGAATAAAACTCTGTATGCCGGGTATGGTGAAGATACCCCCTAGAGCCATCGCCACCAGAATAAAATTAAAGCCGTTCCAAGCCACTAGATCGGGGTGCGGACTCCCGGATAGAAATGTATAGGTGGTAAAGCCGCAGATATAACCGGCAACCGCCAGCAGTGATAGGTAGCGGGAACTCATCAGCAACCCCGCAAACATCAATAGCCCAGCCAGTGGATGCGGCGTAAAAAAGGCCGAGCCGAGCGCGGTAAAAAACTGATCGATCGCGGAGGAGAAATAGGTCTCATGCGGTGCCAGTGGCAGCAAGTAGCGGCTCAAGGTGCCATAGCTGTGCGCCGCCAGTGTCACCATCAATGCCACCACAACAAAGGGGAGGCTCAGCGCCGGCAGGCGATCCAACCGCCACAGCACATCTGCCATGGCCACTGTGGCAAAGACCGCCAGCACCGCACCGAGTAAAATCAGAACCGCAAGATAGATATCCAGCTGATAATAAGCACCTAGAGACAAACCGACCAGCAAGCTGTTGTAGATGTGCAGCCCACTTTGCAGGTTTCTAAACTGCAATAGACTGGCAGTTGCGCCTCCTACGATCCCCGCCAAAAGACCTGCTATTGCTGTATTGGGAAACCAGAAGGTGGCCGCAATAAACAGGCCACCAACCAACGGCTTTTCCGCGAACAGAATAGCGCCATAAGCCCTAAGCAGGCCGGCGAGCGTCTCCTTTGTGTGTCGAACAGGGTTCATTCTTTGGTCTGCATCTCCACGGAGCAGAGATGTTCCGGAATTGATTCCTGTGCAGTCATCACCCGCAAATCCTCTGCTGCGCGAACGACCGACACCGTTTGATCGACGTGCACCATCACGATATTCGGACGATATTCAATGAACTGCATCCACTGCGTATTGTTGTAGGCACCGACCTGATTAAAGACCAACGAATCGCCAATATTCACAGGCGGCAACATCACCGAAGCACGCATGACATCGATATTCATGCAGAGCGGGCCGTACAGAATAGTATCTTCCGGCACGCCTTCGAGTACACGGGTTGGCGTCACCTGATGGTTATACCAGAAGCCGGTAAAGAGCAGATTGACTCCGGCATCAATTACCACCGACTTGCGCCCATCCGGCATGCGTTTATTGGCAACTACAGAAGTGACCAGAATCTCCGTATCATCCACAATCGCCCGGCCGCTCTCCATAATCAGTCGTGGCCGGCGCTTGCCCTGCTGCTCCCGGGTGCGGGTTGCATCGTTCAACGCATTACAAATCGCTTCAGCATATTGATCCAGACTTGGCACGACCTGCTCCGGTGGCAAATAGGTGCCTTGCAGCGAATTCATCGAAGCAAAACCGCCTCCGATATCAATACTTTCGATACAACATCCTGTCTGCGCTTCAACCTCTTCCATGAAATTACACATGATCCGTATTTGTGAAGCGTAGGCGCGCGGATCCAATACGAATGTGCCGAGATGGCTATGCAGGCCGCACAGATTCAATTGCGCGCTTTCACCCAGCGCACGCGCCGCATCCATCGCCTGACCGGATTCGATATTGAAACCAAAACGACTCCATGGTTCCGTGTAACCGGTATCAAAATTGAGCCGCATGGTGACATCCACCTGTTTGCCAGCTGATTTAGCCACATCCTCCAGCAGATAGAGCTCATCGAGGTTGTCGAGATGAATGCGAGCCCCTTCAGCTACAACCCGCTCCAGAATCGGCCGCTCTTTGTGTGGGCCGTTAAAGAGAATTTTTTCCGCGGGCACACCCAAAGCACGCGCTTTTTCATACTCGAACGCTGACACTACCTCCGCCCAGGCACCCTCCTGATGCAACGTATTGCAGACTGCACCGAGATAGTTGGTTTTATACGACCAGCTGTAGGTGACATCACCATAACGGGTTTCAAAGGCACGTAATAGTTTGCGGACATTATCACGCAGCCGTTTTTCGGAGATAATAAACAGCGGGGAACCATATTTTTCCAGTAGCGGTTGAATCGCAACACCAGCAAACGTATCTTGGCACTGCCCACCGCTCACACTGCCGAATTTATTCAATGCCCCGATACGATGCGGCGTTAATGTTGGTTTGCTCCAGTTCCTTTTTTCATGACTCATGATTCGACTCCATTCTTATTCTCATTGGGTGTACGATGACGCAGATGGTCTGCCGGAATACAGCCACCATACATGGACATCGCTTCAAAGGTTTTCAGATCAATGACCGTTTCCTGAGCATAACGGATCATCATCATGCCGGTTTTGGGCGTGCCCAGTGTCACCTCTTCGCCACAAATCAACTGCACCAGTGCCGCGGGCAAATTACTGTCAGCTTCAGCGGCCAGATAGATCCAGGCTGGGAAACGGGGGTTGATTTCAATCAGCAGATACTGCCCGTCCTTCTCTTTGAGCATCTCCACCTCCAGTGGACCCGCCCACTGCAGTGCCTCAGCCAGTTTGTTGGCATCACTCAACAGATGCTGATCCTCCACAGTCACACATGACCACGCTTTACCTTTATCTGTCACCGCCTGCTTGCGCATCATTACCGAGCCGAGCAGCCGACCTTTGCCATCACCCACCGCAGTGAGATTGACCTCATGGCCTTCGACATAACGCTGTACCAGTACTGGATAACCCCAGTTCGCCGCCACATCACGAAATGCTGCCGCCCCCTCATCCGGGTTGTGTACCACAGTCGCATCATAAAAGATGCCTTTCACCACCATCGGATACTTCCATCCATCATCGTGACATCGATAGAAAAAGTCAGCGCTGGTGATATTTTTTGTTTCCGGATAACGAATCCCGGCGCTCTGTGCCAGCTCACCCAGGCGATCTTTGTTGCGATCACGCAGTTGGGCGACATCAGGAATCAACATAGCAATACCCAGCTGCTCAAATTCGTGGTGGAGGCGCGTAAAACTCAATAGTTCGGCATCCAAACAGGGGATTAAGACATCGATAGACTCTTGCTGCTGGATGTAGGTCATTCGCTCTATCAACTGCTGTTCTCCGGCTGACGGATAGGGTAGCAAATAAGAAGCATCGCTAATCTCATGCAGATAGAGACCGGGATCCAGCACATCGTAGCCAAGTCCGATAATGCGAATCTGGTCGCCATAGTGGAGCCGCAAACAACGCGCTACCGCCAGCCCCGGTCCCGGATTGTCCGGTTTGGCATTCATGCCGGTTACAGCGACGGTCAGCGGTTTATTACTGTTGGCTGCACTCATGCTAGGCACTTCCGCAGCTGCCCGAAGAATTCAGTCAGATCACGCTGTGCATCCTGCATGCTGACATCAAAATCACGACTGACGCTTAGCATCAAGGCTTTCAGGTCATCACTCTGCTGCAGAAAACGCAGTACATATAGCCCCACATCATTGGCGGAGAAGCTGCGGCCATTGACCGGATCGAAGACAAATCCACTGTCGTTCAATGCGAGTCGCTGCAACACATCCCGATCCGGGATAATCTCCTTGGTCACTTCATTTGTTTCCCATGGTAGTTGATTCATCAAAAGCTCCTTCTGCCTGTCTCGATCAATATTGCCGGGAAGCCAGGCGCGATAAATTTGTTGTATCAGGTGGTCTGCCAGCACTTCGGGTGCGATACCTCTTGGTGCCGAGCTCAACAGCTCGATGCGCAACAAGATGACGCGATAACACTGTGATCGACACGTTTCCAGTTGATCGCGGAGGTAAGGGGTCTCCATGGGCTGACAGCATAAAAAGGAGAGTAACGCCTCCTGTTGTAACAGCTGCCGAACCACATAGAGCAAACCACCGCGTCCACCGGGCATCGCTTCAAGTAGCAGGCGCAATTGCTCACCACGCTGTGCAATCCATGCCTCAAGCATGGCATCCTTGGATGCAAAATGACGAAACAGGACACCATCAGAGATACCCGATTCCTTCGATACCCGTTGAGTGGTCAGGAACGCCAATTGATCCTTGGCAGCGATGCGATCAAGTGCTTTAAGTACTTGTTTGAAACGCTGTTTCGCCGTTTCAGTTTTCAACGACAAACTACCCATGGCGCGAACAAAATATGAGAGTATTTACTTTCACAAGCATTTTAATCGTGTGAAGCCGGCGCCTGCAGGTATTACGCACGCTAATTGCCTACTTCAGCGGCATGGCGCTGTAAATATTGAATGATTTTGTCACCTTCTGTTACAGATGGCCGCTCAACACCTGTGCCCACCTTGGCTCTCATATGCCCCTCCATACGATGAAACACCTTTGGCCACGCCGTAGCAGTGTGTCGCGTCGGTGCCGGCACTGCATGACACTGGGAGCAATAATGCCGCAACAGTTGTGCACCATCGGATTGCGGCTCGGGCAGCACAACCGTTTCATCATCAGATGTGGGTGGGTTGACCATCATTACACCTTCCATCATCCCTTGCATATCGCCATGACCCATTATCATACCCATAGCATCCGCCTGCACACTTACTCCGATGACCACCACTGTGAGAAGCGCCCATCTTCCGATGATCGTTCCCCTATACCATTGCATCTTCATCGCTTGGATCCATCCCCCCTTTCCTTTCGCATCTTATGACCACATATCGAGATCAAAGTGCACCATCACCGCTCGGAGAATATCGCTGTGAGTAATCATGCCAGCCAATTCACCCCGATCTGTGATAGGAATCGCCCCAATCCGTTGTTCGACAAACAGGCGTGCCACATGCCGGGCGTCCGTATCTATAGAAGCAGTAAGCACAGGGTCGCTCATCAACTCGGCCACCGTGATATGCTGTTTCTCCTCACTACTACAATGGAGACAGACGCCCTCTGTAGCACACATGCAGTGAACAAGATCTCTATCTGACAACATGCCAACCAGCGCGGAGGTCGGAGACAAGACCGGCAGATGCCGAAATCCACTCTCATCGAGTAACGCCAGTGCCTCGCTTGCCAATGCATTTGACACAATGGACACCACAGGCGCACTCATGATTTGGCCTGCTTTTAATGCAGGTGCGCGGTCATCTGGAGCATCTGCAGCATGATACTGACTCATGCCGACTGCTGTGCGATAGGCTGAATTCTGAGCACCTCCACTGCTGATAGAACTCTTGGTGCTCTGCACGCGACGCATCGCTGCCAGCTTGGTGACGGCGGGACGCACAAAGAGTTTTTCAAGCGGAACTGGGTCGGTGACGCCCGGACCATACACAGTAAACATCGTTACACCTCCACGGGGTCGCAGATTGAGAAAAGCAGTTCAGATTCGCGATCAACATGGTGCCTGAGCAGGAGAGCCGATTCAGAGATCATACCGTAGCAAGGGTAACTCCGACTGTCGTCCATATTACTGCACGCTGCCTGAAAACAACCCTTCAACATCAGCCAGTGCCGGAAACCAGTCGATCAACCAACCGGAGATCATGCTGAAACTGCCCAAAAAGATCAGCACCCCAACCAGAATCAGCAGCATGCCGGATATTTTTTCGACCACAGCCAAGTGGCGTTTGAAGCCTTGCGACCAGCGCAAAAATGAATCGGTTGCAGCAGCCGCGAGAAGAAATGGGATGGCTAGGCCAAGCGAGTAGACAGACAAGAGAATCATGCCCTGCATCATTTCACTCTGAACACCGGCCACCGCCAGAATAGCCCCCAGAATGGGGCCGACACATGGTGTCCAGCCGAATGCAAAAGCGGCACCAAGAACCAGCGCACCGAATCCATGGCGTGCATTCACACTGCTGGCATCAAAGCGAGCATCCGCCATCAACCACGGAATGCGAAACAGGCCGCCATAGTGCAGACCGAAAATCACGATGATCGCACCGGCAAACTTCCCCAGCAGTTCCATATGCATCAGCATCCACTGACCCACCAGCGAAGCCGACGCGCCGAGTGCAATAAAGATCATGCTAAATCCACATACAAACCAGACGGCCTGCAATATCGCCTTCCTGCGCACGCCGCTAGGCACTTCATCCCGGGCACGCAATTCGTTGACCGATACGCCAGAGATGTAGGAGAGGTAAGCCGGCACCAGCGGCAATACGCAGGGTGAGAGAAAGGAGAGCAGGCCGGCAATCAGGGCGCCTGCTAGGGTGACTTCAATCATATTTACCTCACAGCTTTGCATTGCGCAGACGCAACGCATTGGTGATCACTGAGACGGAGCTGAAACTCATTGCCGCTGCAGCGATGATCGGCGAGAGCAGCAGGCCGAACATGGGATAGAGTGCGCCGGCGGCGATCGGGACACCCGCGGAGTTGTAGATGAAGGCGAAGAAGAGGTTCTGGCGAATATTCTTCATGGTGGCGCGCGACAGTTTGCGCGCGCGGACGATACCGGTCAGTTCGCCTTTGATCAGCGTGACACCGGCGGATTCCATGGCCACATCGGTGCCGGTGCCCATGGCGATGCCGACATGCGCAGCGGCCAATGCCGGTGCATCGTTGATGCCGTCGCCCGCCATGGCGACGATTTTTCCTGCGTCCTGCAACCGCTTGACCACTGCCGCCTTCTGATCCGGCAGGACATCAGCCTCAAACTGATCGATGCCCAGCTGTGCGGCGACTGCAGCGGCGGTGTTGTAGTTGTCGCCGGTGAGCATGACCACCTCAATCCCCTCATCATGCAGCGCCTGAATCGCATCGGGGGTGCTTGCTTTGATCGGGTCAGAGACGCCGATCAGTCCGGCTAGCTGGTTATCTACGGCCAGATACATCACCGTTTCACCACCTTGTTGATGTTCGGCCACGGTGCTCGCGACAGCATCAATCGGAATCTTCCGCTCCGCCATCAGACGCGCATTACCAAGCAGAACCTGTTGCGTGTCGACACGCGCCTCCACGCCTTTGCCGGTGATTGCTGCAAACGCCTCCACATTGTGCAGCGTCAATCCTCGCGCCTCTGCACCGCGCACAATGGCTGCCGCCAATGGGTGTTCGCTGGCGCGCTCGACCGTGGCGGCCAGCGAGAGCACCTGATCTTCAGAGAACGCACCGGTGGCGATGCTGGTGGTCAAGGTCGGTTTGCCTTCGGTGAGTGTACCGGTCTTATCGACGACGACGGTATCGACCTTCTCCATGATCTCCAGCGCTTCGGCATTTTTGATCAACACCCCGGCTGTAGCGCCGCGACCGGTGCCGACCATGATGGAGATCGGCGTGGCCAACCCCAGCGCGCAGGGGCAGGCGATAATCAACACAGCCACGGCATTCACTATGGCATGCGCCAAGCGCGGTTCAGGCCCCATAAGCATCCATGCGGCAAAGGCAAGCAGCGCGACCATCACCACCGTCGGCACAAAATAGCCGGCCACAGTGTCCGCCATCTGCTGAATCGGTGCGCGCGAGCGCTGCGCATCAGCCACCATATTGACGATCTGCGACAGCAGCGTATCGGCGCCAACCTTTTCGGCGCGCATCAGTAGTGCGCCATTGCCGTTGACCGTAGCGCCAATCAATGTGTCACCAGCGCGCTTCTCCACGGGCAGCGGTTCACCGGTCACCATCGATTCATCGACATGGCTTTCGCCCTCAATCACCACGCCATCAACCGGCACTTTTTCACCGGGACGAATGCGCAGTAGATCACCGGCAATCACCGTCTCCAGTGGCACATCCGCCTCGCTGCCATCAGCGGCCACCCGCCGCGCAGTTTTCGGCGCCATACCGAGCAGCAATTTGATCGCCTCATTGGTGCGCGAGCGGGCGCGCAACTCCAGCACCTGCCCGAGCAGCACCAGCGCAGTGATGACAGCGCCCGCCTCAAAATAGACATCGACCAGGGGTGCGCCATCGGCTGTGTGCATCTGCATCACGGGTGGAAAAAGGGCGGGAAAAAGCAATGCAACCACACTATAAATCCAGGCCACGCCCACCCCGAGCCCGACCAGCGTGAACATGTTCAGATTCCAGCTCTTTACGGAGAGCCAGAAGCGTTCAAAAAACGGCCAGCCGCCCCACACAATCACCGGCGTGGCCAGTACAAATTCAATCCACTGCACCGTGCCCATGTCGAGCGATGATGGCAGCCACGATGGCGCCAAATCAGCTGTCATTGCCAATAGAAAGACCGGCAGCGCCAGCGCTGCACTGACTTTCAACCGGCGGCTCATATCATCGAGTTCCGGATTCTCCTCCGCCACATCGATGCTGCGCGCCTCCAGCGCCATACCGCATTTCGGACATGCACCGGGTGCATCGCTGACCACCTCCGGATGCATCGGGCAGACGTACTCTGTCTTTTGATTCAGCACCGGCGTAGCCATCGGTTCCAGCGCCATGCCGCATACCTTGCAGGTGCCCGGCCCCTGCTGCTCCTGCCCCGGGCACATCGGGCAGAAGTAGGTGGCGTCGGGGTTGTCCGGCAGCGCCGGTTTTTTCGCATGATCGTGGTGGCAGGCCTGATCCTTGCCCGCAAAGGCGGCGGGATCAGCGGAGAACTTCTCCACACAGTGTTGTGAACAGAAGTAGTAGTCATGGTGATCATGGTGGATGTGATTCGCCGAGTCACGGCTGACCTTCATCCCACAGACAGGGTCGTGGGTGCACGCCTCGCCCATGTAGGACTCCGGTGCATCGTTAAATGTGTGTAAACATTTTTCGCTGCAGAAGTGGTACTCCACCCCGCGAAAGGCGCGCAGATGTGCGCTATCCTCAGATACTTCCATGCCACATACTGGATCAACAGCCATGCTTCACCTCCTACGCGTTGTTTCGTTCCACATCTGCAACTACCCCTTGGCCGGCGGCCGGTTGCAGCAGGCCGATGCGGCAGTCGTCAGGTTATCGAGTTCGTTCTCTTCTGTATAATGGATCCAGTTGCGCTTGAGCCGCTGCCACCAACTGTTACTGAGCTGCATGCCGGCATCCCTAAGCGCACTCTCAATCTGGCGTGCGTTGATTTCGAGCAGATTGTAGGTCATGGAAATCGTACACCCATCTATCGAGATATCCTCAACACTCATCAGCTGTTTCAATGCGAACTGCAACCGTTCGTGTTGCAGACCAGCCACCACTTTTTCAAGCTGAAAACGGCGATGCTTCATCACCACTTTACCCTGCTTCGCCAAGGCTGCTCGACCCACATAGAGCTTCGGACGACGCAGGAAATTATTGCGGCATGGCTCGGAGCAGAAGGCGTAGCGCACACCGAGATGCTCGGCTGAGATTGCAGCGTTGGTAACCCCCATGTTACACACAGGGCACTTCACATAGCGACTCTCCACGCGCTTCGTCATGGCTATTTTGTATCATCCACAGAAAATTTGATGCCGCCAAAATGCTTCGCACCATCGTCGCTCTTAAACAGCACCATGATCTGATGGGTACCGGGATGATCCAGATTGTATGCAGCCATATACCATGTACCCATCTTCATCAGCATCTTGGATTCCGATTTTCCATTTGGGTGAATCACTTTGGAGTTGGCGATGAGATTGGTCACGGCCTTGCCATGCTGCTCCACCTTGACCATCAGGTGATAGCTACCTGCTTGGCGCATGTCAGCCGGTGCTTTCATGACATGAAACGTGACATCGTACCCATCAATGCTCTTTTTACGCATAAAGCCGTGCATCGTTCCCTTCTTCATCTCTCCCATCTGCGCATGCATGCTGCATGGGTTGTGCATCGCACCATCCATCTGGTGTTCATCGCCATGGGCATAGGCAGATTGCACACCTGCCAAAATCATTGTTGCAACTATCGGTAAGCTTTTTTTCATGAGAGTTCTCCTTGTTTTGAATCATAGAATATGTTGGCGGATACAAAATGAATGTTAATCATCGTCACCGTCATCTTTCCCCGCTTTTTGATCAAGCGTGTGATATTGTTCTTCGGTCATTGCGGGTAGCTGTTTCAGAAACGCCACCATCTCCCAAATCTTTTCATCGTTATGTGTGCTTCCCCAAGCTGGCATTGCAGTCATTCTGACTCCGTTTTTAATGATCCAGAAGAGTTCGGCGGGCGACCAGTTGTTGACGGTTTTTTGAAGAACGGGAGGTTGTGGCATAAGCCCCTGACGTATCTCCGAAGATGTGATGCCGGGTGCTAAGTGACAGCCGGTACACATTTCACGATAGTGACGAAATCCGTTGAGGATTTTATCCGGTTGATTCAGTTCAGGCACGGTGATGTCACTGGCATGTGCTTTGACTGATTGCTCCATGGTGGTGTGCAAGAGCCAACGGGTGAATGCATGATCTGGATAGTTTGCCGCCACATTGATTGTGCCGGAATAGATCACGATCAATGCGACGATGACACTGCCGCTCGTGAGCAGGAGGATCGGCTTTATCCACCCCTTATTCATCACAGTTTTTTCCAAGTTGTCATGTGTTGTATTCATTGAAACTCCTATTTTGTTGTTGGCACATGGCCTGTTTTGTAGATGGCGTGGAGCAGCGCGACCACCCGTGGCGCCGCCCACGGGAAGGCACCGATCACCTTGTCGATTAAAATGCCCCGACGATTGATGATGTAGGTCTCGGGGTACTTAAAGGTGCCCAACACTGGCGCTGCGACCTGTTTACCACCCCGATCCCAGAAGATGGGGAAGGGGATATGATGCTGGGCGATAAATGCCCGCACATCGTTGTCGTTCTGATCGACCGCCAAGCCGATCACTGCAAACTGGTTCGATGGCAGCAGGCGCGAGAGGCGGATCAGATCCGGCATCTCTTTGCGGCACGGTGGACACCATGTG
>JALUXN010000197.1 GCA_027018975.1 Mariprofundaceae bacterium
ATAACGATAGAGAAAGAGGGTAAAAGCGGCGATCCAGAGCAGTTGCGAGCAGGCAATGGCCAGCTGAGGGTCAAACCACAGCGGCAGAAAGACGCGCGTCACTGCTGCGATAGCCAACAGTAGAAAAATTGCCGTCAGCCCGTGCGGCGGGCGCTGAATATCCCGGCCGGTATGTCCCCAGGCGATACGGCACATCATGCCCAGCGTCATCATACCGATACCGCCGACGGTCAAGGCGTGAATGGCCAGCGAGGGTGGCAGGTCGAAGAGGGGGGTGGCAGCCGTCATGGCAAAGCCGACTATCATCCAACCATAAGCGATAAACAACACCCACAACAGCGGCCGACGCCAGATGCCGGCGGTATGCCAGCCGGCCAGCCGAATCGAATGCAGAACCGCCAGCGCAGCGGATAAACCAGCCACCAACGCCGGCTGCGCAAAGAAGATATCGAGCACGGCAAAAATCAGAAAGAGCAGAAAGCAGGCAATATCGACCCATGTGCGATTGGTCAACGTCACGCCACCACCCACGCCACGCTCGATAAACATCGGTAACACCCTTCTGGCCAGCACCAGAATCAGTGACAGAATCATATAAAGGCCGATGAACACCCCGATCCGTTCGCCCGACTCCCAAAGCCCGAGCGCACCAAGCGTGTAGATAATGTTGCCGACCAAAAAGAAATAGAGTTTGGAGATCACCCCCATGTTTTTCCACGACCGCGCCCGCGCCACCGGCAGCGTCAACGCCACAGAGAGATAGATGATGAACAGGTCATCGAGCAGCAGCGCCGCCATCAACGCGACGCGGCCATCCAAAAACACGACGCAACGCGCCAACAGCCAGATCGCCAACAGCAGCTGCAGCGGCCGGCCACACAAGGTCTGCAACCCCGTCCAGTTACGCACCGCCGTCAGCAGGAACCCCGCCACCACCGCCAGCGCATAGCCATAGATCATCTCATGCGCATGCCAATAGGGTGGTGACACGCTCTCCGGCAACAGCGGCAGGTGAAACACCCACACCCCCATCCAGAGCGCCATGCCTGCCACCGCCAACGCCCCTGCCGCCAGAAAGAAGGGGCGAAAACCCAGCTGAAAAAGCGCCATCAGGTCACCGCCCGGCCATCATCGAACCAGCCTCACCCAATATCACAACAAACAGCTCACGCTGCTACGGTTACGGTACACACCGCACCACTGCACACTAATCGCAGTAGGCAGTCGGGCCGGCAATGTAGGCTTTTTTCAGTTTCCAGCGGGAGATTTTGGCGCCGGTTCGATCGGCGCGGGTGAGATTGGTGCGCTTGAGATTGGCACCGGTGAGATCGGCATCCGTCAGATCAGCATAGGATAAATTCGCCTCGCGCAAATTGGCTCCCGACAGGTTGGCGCCGCTCAAATCCGCGCCGGAAAGATCAGCGCCGCTTAAATCCTGCCCCGACAGATCCAACCCCGCGAGATTGGCGCCTGCCAACGAACGCTGTGCACGCACGGCCTCGATTACCTCTGAAACTTGCATATTCACTTCCCCACTGATCCAAATTTGCACAGCGATGGTAGGCATCCCCACCCAAAGTGCAAGCAGCGGCTCGGCTGCAAACAGCGCAACCGCATAAACATGGTTCGCATTGTTGTAGAAAAAACGCAAATGGAGAGAGAAACCGATTTTTTTATGCGCTTGCGCGGCCGGAAATCAGCTGCTCAGCTCCTGCAATCGATCGCCGAGCGCATCGAGCGGCACCTGCTCATCGGCTGCGCCCATCTTGACCGCCGAGCCGGGCATACCCCAGACCACAGAGCTGGCTTTATCCTGCGCGACAGTCTTCGCGCCGCGCTCGCGGATCTTCTTCAAGCCGCGCGCGCCATCCTCACCCATGCCGGTCATCAGCGCGGCCACCACACGGCTACCCACCTGATCGGCAATC
>JALUXN010000198.1 GCA_027018975.1 Mariprofundaceae bacterium
TGGCGATCGGGCGTGTAGTGGTGGGCAGTCTGCTGATCGGCACGCTCTTCACGCCAACCTTTGTGATCGCCATGACCGGGGCGCTGGCGGCGGCTGTGGTGATGGTTGCAGCGCGGGTGCTACTGCCTGCCCTGAGCCTGGTCGGCATCAGCTTGCTTGGCGCGTTGGCGCATATGGTGGCGCAGTTTGTGGTGGTGGAGTCGCTCTTCATTCAGCAGCCGGCGCTGTTTTATGCGCTGCCGCCGCTGTTGCTGCTCTCCTGTGTCAGTGGCTGGATCAACGGCGCGCTGGCCGCCTATATTGCTGCCCGGCTGTTTCCCGATGCGGGGGCGCGATGAGCGTTCACGCCATCAATATCAATATGTCCGATCAGAAACGGCTCGGCTTCTCGTTTGTCGCCTCGCTTGTGGTGCATCTGCTGCTGCTGATTTTTATTGCCGCAAAGCATGAAACGCCGCCGAAGCCGCACAAGAAGCAGTCCAATATCATGGATGTGACGCTGATCGATCAGAAGAAGAAACCGGCCAAAAAGGCGCCCAAGGATGCGCGGACGATGGCCAACCAGAACGCCATCGGCAGTAGCCGCAATGCGCATGACAAAACCACCCGCATGGCCAGAGCGCCGCAGTTGGGCAAGCCGCATCGCCGCCAGCCGCTGGCGCCGCAACAGCCGAAAGCACCGCCGCCACCGACCCGCAAGCGGCAGACGCGCACACTGGCTCGCCGTGGCGAACAGCTGCGCAACCGGCCGTCGCACCGTCAACCCAAGCCGAAGCATCATAGCCGCAGCCCCGCACCACTGCCGCAGCTGCCGCTCTCCAATTTGATCCCTTCGACCAATCAATTGGCGCAGATGTCGCGCAATTTCGAGCGCGAACGGCGCATGCGGCAGAAGATGAACCGCGAGGCTGATATTCCGATCAATACGCGGCAGGCGAAGTATGCGCCCTACGCGCAGGCGCTGGTGCGGGCGCTGGAGGAGCAGTGGCGGCCGGGCGAGGCGCAGTACGATCGCTTCCCGGAGGAGGCGCGCCGTTCGCTGATCAAGCTGACCATTGAGCGCGATGGCAGCCTCGGTGGCATTCAGATTCTACGCCCCAGCCCGATCCCCGAAATCAATGAGAGCGCGCGGCGGGCAATCCATGACGCAGCGCCGTTCAAGGTGCTGCCCTCGTCGTGGGGTTTGGATCGGGTGAGTTTCTATCTGACCTTCGAGGTGGTGAATGACCGCTTTGTCTTCCGACCGGCGCGATAGCGTCTGCCGGTCGCTGCTTGGCTGGTATGGCGCGCATGGCCGTCAGCTACCATGGCGGCAGACGCAGGAGCCCTACCGGATCTGGATCTCCGAAATCATGCTGCAACAGACGCAGGTGCAGACGGTGCTGCCGCGTTACGATGCGTGGTTTGCACAGTTCCCAAGCATTGCGGCGCTGGCGGCGGCATCGATTGATGATGTGATGAAGGCGTGGGAGGGGCTGGGCTATTACCGCCGCGCCCGTTTCATCCATGCCGCTGCGCAGCAGATTATGGCGCGTTTTGATGGCGCTTTTCCGCATGACTGGGACGATCTGCTGGCACTACCGGGGATTGGCCGCTCGACCGCCGGTGCGATTGCGTCGTTCGCTTTTGGCGCGGTGCGGCCGGTGCTCGATGGCAATGTGAAACGTGTGCTGCGGCGTTGGCATGGGCAGATGGATGTGCGTGATGCGCAGCTTTGGGCGTGGGCGGAGGCGTGGATTGCGGCATCGAATGATGCGGCCAGCTGGAATCAGGCGATGATGGAGCTGGGCGCGGTGATCTGCACGGCGCGGCGGGCGCAGTGCGAGTGTTGTCCGGTGGCGGCGCAGTGCGCCTCGGCATTTGCTGTGGAGAGCGCAGCGCAGAGCCGCCGCGCGCCAGTGCAGGATCGCTATTGGCAGCTGCAACTGCATCGTTGTGCGCGCCGCGGTATCTGGCTGACACAGCGGCCTGCGGCGGGGATCTGGGGTGGTTTGTGGTCGCCGCCGATTGTGGAGCTGGATGCCGCACCGGATAGCGCGCCGATCCACTTGCATCAGCTCACCCATCGGCGGCTGCATCTCTATGTGCAAGAGCGTGACGATGCGCCGAGCGGCGAGGGCTGCTGGGTGCGCGATCCGGCTGAACTGGCGACGCCGACTGGGGTGCGTAGGACGCTGGAAAAATGGCGTGAGGGGGTGGCGATATGATGGCGCGATGGTTGTGTTGGCTGGCGGTAGTCTGTTTGCATATTGTGCAGTGTCAGGTGGCGCATGCGCAAACGCTGCCGCATGGGATGGTGGTGGCGGCTGAAGCGCGGGCGGCGCAGGCGGGTGCGGCGATGCTGCGTGCCGGTGGTAATGCCTTTGATGCGGCGGCGGCAACAGCGTTGGCGCTGGGGGTGGTGGAGCCGGCCTCCTCGGGGATCGGAGGCGGTGGCTTTTTCCTCATTTATATCGCCAAAGAGCGGCGTTATGTGATGATCGATGCGCGTGAGACGGCGCCACGGCTGGCCGGCCACGGCGAGATCTATCGCCGGCAGTCGAGCATCGACGGGCCGCAATCGGCCGGCGTGCCGGGTCTGGCGGCGGGGATTGATCATCTGGTCACACGTTACGGGGCATTGACGCTGCCGCAGGTGGCGGCGCCGGCGATTCGGCTGGCAAAAGATGGTTTTCCGATTACGCCACGGCTGCGGCGGATGGTGCAGTGGCGCGGCAAGGTGTTGAACAGGCCGGCGCAGCGGATTTTTATGGCCGAGACGATCAAGCAGCCGGCACTGGCGGAGACGTTGCAGCGCTTTGCCAAGGGTGGTGCCGAGGCGTTTTATCGTGGCGAGATTGCAGGCCGGCTGGTGGCCGACATGAAGCGCGATGGCGGCCTGATTCGTGAGCAGGATATGGCCGATTATCGCGCCGTGGAGCGGCAGCCGGTGAGCTTTGAGTCGCACGGCTATCGAGTTGTGTCGGCGGCGCTGCCCTCGTCGGGCGGGATGACGCTGGCGCATATCTTCGGTCAGCTGCAGGGCGATGATCTGGCGGCGCTCTCGCGCAGCGATCGCGATCATCTGCTGATCGAGGCGATGAAGCGCGCCTACCGTGATCGCAATGCGTATCTGGGCGATGCCGATGTTGTGACGATTCCCGACGACTATCTCGATCCGGCGCGGTTGGCACGGCTGCGTGCCAGTATCGATATGGCACACGCTACCCCCTCTGCCGCGTTGCATGGTGTCGCCGAGCCGAGCGGGGCGGGGGTCGATACGACGCACTTCTCGGTGGTCGATCGTGACGGGAACATGGTGGCGGCAACGCTGTCGATCAATTATGGCTTCGGCTCCGGCTACCTCTCCCCCTCCACCGGCATCCTGCTCAATGACGAGATGGATGATTTTGCCACGCGGCCGGGCAAACCGAATGCCTACGGGCTGGTGCAGGGGGCGGCCAATGCGGTGGCACCGGGTAAGCGGATGCTCTCGAGTATGACGCCGACCTTTGTGATCGGCCGCGATCGCGCCTTGATTGTGGGTACACCGGGCGGCTCGCGCATTATCTCGATGGTGCTGCTGGCATCGCTCGGCTTTATGGCCGACAAGGAGCCGCCGGATCGCTGGGTCAATGCGGGGCGCTTTCATCATCAGTTTTTACCCGATCGGGTGCAGTATGAGGCGGGTGCGTTTGTGCCGGATGAGCTGAAATCACTGCGGCAGCGCGGCCATCACCTGCAGCAGATTCGTAACTACGGAAACATGGAGGCGATTTTGATCGATCGCAAACGGGGCGTGGTGCAGGGCATTGCCGACCGGCGCGGTGAGGGTGTGGCGGTGCAGGTGCCGTGAGTGTTTCTGAGACGTTGCTGACACAGATCGCGGCGCAGTGGCGGCTTTTGACACTGTTGACCCTCAGTAGCATCACGATTCTTTCACTGACGCCGCTGGATCATCTGCCGGAGGTGCCCGGCAGTGATAAACTGCATCATTTTATCGCCTATGCCGCGTTGATGTTTCCTGTCGCGCTGCGGCGGCCTCCGCAGTGGCTCTGGCTGGCTGGCGGCTTTGCTCTCTGGAGTGGCGCGATTGAGCTGATTCAGCCTTACGTTAACCGTTACGGCGAGTGGCTTGATCTGGCCGCCAACTGCGCCGGCCTGCTGATCGGCTGGCTGTTGGCGCGCGGGCTGGCGCGGTGGTGTGGTGAGTTGCAGTGAGTCTAGTATTTTGCGGCGGCTTGAGTCAGGTTTCGGCCAATCTTTGCAATAGGAGGCGCGCATGTTCGGCTTAGGGATTTGGGAATTACTGGTGATTTTACTGATTGTGTTGGTGATTTTTGGTGCCAAACGTCTGCCGGAGCTTGGCGAAGGGCTGGGTAAGTTTGTGACAGGTCTGCGCAGTGGATTGCAGGGAGAGGATGTCGCAGAACAGAAGCATGACGAAAAGAAATCCTCCTGATTGAAAATGGCATCACACAGATAGACGATGGAACTCTTTGGCATTGGCTGGATGGAGATGATTGTCATCGCCTTGGTGGCGTTGATTGTGGTGGGTCCCAAGCGACTGCCGCAGGCGGCGCAGACGGTGGGGCGTTTGTTCGGCTATGCCACGCAGCAGTGGCGTAACATTCAACAAGAGATTCGCCGCCCCATGGATAGTGATCTAATCGATATCAAAGGTGAATTTGAACAGACGATTCAGGAAATTACCGATTTAGAACCACTGGTGGACGTCACCCCGAAACAGTCAAAAACCAAGCAATCACAAGCTAAACAATGATCTCCCACCTGATCGAGCTGCGCAATCGGCTGCTGCGCTATATGCTGATTTTGATTGTCTCGTTTATGCTCTGTTTCTGGCAGGCAGATCACCTCTTTGCACTGCTCTCCGAACCGTTGCGCGCTGCGCTCGGGCCGCACCCGACGATGGTGTTTATTGCACCGCACGAAGCGTTTTTCACCTATCTGCGCGTTTCAATGTTTTTCGGTTTTTTTGTCACATTTCCCTGGCTGCTGGCGGAGCTGTGGGGGTTCATTGTTCCCGGACTCTATGAGCAGGAGCGGCGACTGTTTACACCGCTGCTGCTGGCCGGCGGTCTGCTTTTTTATGGTGGGGGCTTTTTCGCCTACTTTGGCGTGTTTCCGTTTGCATTCAAATTTTTCTTCGGATTTGCCAGTGATCAGATTGCCGCTATGCCATCGCTGAAGGAGTCGCTCACGCTATTTATGCGGATGCTGTTTGCTTTTGGTGTCGCATTTGAATTGCCGATGGCGCTGCTGCTGTTGATGCACTTTGGTGTGGTCACAGCCAAGCAGCTAAAAGAGAATCGGGGCTACGTGATTCTCATCGTCTTTGTCGCTGCGGCGATTCTGACGCCTCCGGATGTTATCACCCAAGCCATGCTCGCTTTGCCGATGTGGCTGCTCTTTGAATTGACACTGGTGACGCATCGTTTGATGGATGCTGGTTCGCGTGATGCTGGATGATCAGCAGCGCCGTTGCTGGCACGCTGCGCGCGTTGTTACTCAAGAGTTACCGCGCTTCTAGAGTTCTGTCGGGCTTTATGAATACACCGGCGCACGCCATCATCAATCTGCTGCTGTTTGGTAAAAAACATCGCAAAACGCACAGCGTGGCAATTGTTGCCGGCGCGTTGATGCCCGATCTGCCGATGCTGCTGTTCTATCTCCGGGAGAAGCTGCATGGTACGCCGGAGCGTCTGATTTGGAGCGAGCGATACAATGACCCGGTGTGGCAGGCGGTGTTCAACAGTTTTCACTCCTTCCCGCTGCTGGCGCTGGCGATATGGATGGCGTGGCGGGGGCGCTGTTCTGGCTGGGCGATCTTTTTCGCCAGCATGTTCTGCCACTCCCTGTTTGATTTTCCCGTCCATCATCGCGATGCGCATGCCCATTTCTTTCCGCTGTCGGACTATCGCTTCATCAGTCCGCTCTCATATTGGGATCCGGCGCATTACGGGCTCTGGATTTCGGCGCTGGAAGTTGTGATCATGGTGGTGGGCAGCCTCTATTTGTGGCGCAGCAGTCAGAGTCGGGTGAAGCGGGTACAGGTCGCCGGGTTGCTGTCGGTCTATCTGCTGTTTCTGTTCGCGGCGGTGGTTGTGTGGGCGTAGGCGGGCGTCCTCAATCACGGCTGTTCGAGCATGGCGTGAGCGGCTAGGGTTGCGGCGATGTTTACGGGTATTATTCAGGATGTCGGCGCGATTGATGCAGTTCGGCAGGAGGCGGAGCAGGCGCATCTGGTGTTCCGCACGGCGCTCGATATGGGCGCATGGCAGTTGGGTGATTCGGTGGCCTGCAACGGTTGCTGTTTGACCATTACCGACTTTCCGGCGGCAGACGCTTTCGCCGCCACGCTCTCCCGTGAGACACTCGATTTAACCACTTTTGGTGAGCTGTTGAATGACGATGCGGCGGTCGGTGCTGCAATCAATCTGGAGCCGGCGCTGCGGGTGGGTGATCCGCTCGGCGGTCATATGGTGACCGGCCATGTGGATGGTGTGGGGGGGGTGGCATCGATCGAGGCGGTGGGCGAGCACCGCGTGATCACCTTTTCGCTGCCGGATGCACTGGCACGCTATGTGGTGCAGAAGGGCTCGATCACGGTCAATGGTGTGAGTTTGACAGTCAATCATGTCACCAAGAATGACTTTACCGTGAACCTGATTCCCCATACCTTGTCGCACACCAATCTCGGCGCACTGCAGGTGGGTGCGCGAGTCAATCTGGAAACCGATATGTATGGCCGCTACGTGGAGCGGCTGATGCAATTTCCCTTGGAGCACACATGAGTCTGGCAACGACCGAAGAGCTACTGGCAGAGCTGCGCGCGGGGCGCATGATTATCCTCGCTGACGATGAGGATCGCGAGAACGAAGGCGATCTGGTCATGGCGGCGGAGTGGGTGACGCCGGAGGCGATCAATTTCATGGCGACCCACGGTCGCGGTTTGATCTGTCTGGCGATGACTCAGGAGCAGACCGATCGCCTCAAGCTGCCGCTGATGGTGGCCAACACCAACTCCAAGTTCAAAACCAATTTCACCATCTCCATCGAGGCGGCCGAAGGGGTGACCACCGGCATCTCCGCCTTCGATCGCGCCCATACCATCCGCGCGGCGATTGCCGACGATGTGACGGCCGATGATATTCATACGCCGGGGCACGTCTTTCCGCTGGTCGGGCGGGAAGGGGGGCTGCTGGTGCGCGCCGGCCACACCGAGGCGAGTATTGATCTGGCACGCATGGCGGGGCTGAAACCGGCCGGTGTGATTTGCGAGATTATGAATGAAGATGGCACCATGGCGCGCATGCCGGAGCTGAAGCAGTTTGCCAAAAAGCACGGGCTGAAGGTTGGCACGATCGCCGATGTGATCAGTCACCGGCTCAAGCACGATTCGCTGGTTAAGCGCGAGGTCGAGGTGCGTATGCCGACCGAGTTCGGCGAGTTCCGCATGATCGGCTACACCAATGCGGTCGACAAGGCAGAGCATATTGCGCTGGTGATGGGCGAGCCGGATGCCGAGCGGCCATGTCTGGTGCGGGTGCATTCGGAGTGTTTGACCGGCGATGTGTTTGCCTCGCGCCGCTGCGATTGTGGTTCACAGCTGCATGCCGCGATGCGGCAGGTCTCCGAGGCGGGTGAGGGGGTGATCCTCTACCTGCGTCAGGAGGGGCGCGGCATTGGCCTGCTCAATAAATTGAAGGCGTATCAGTTGCAGGATGCCGGCCACGACACCGTGGAGGCGAATCAAAAACTGGGCTTTAAGGCCGACCTGCGTGATTACGGCATCGGGGCGCAGATTCTGCGCGATCTGGGGCTGCGGCGGTTGCGGCTATTGACCAATAATCCGAAGAAGATCATTGCGTTGGATGGTTATGGGTTGGAGGTGGCCGAGCGGGTGCAGCTGCAGGTCGGCGAGCATGCCGATAACATCGCCTACTTGCGCACCAAACAGGAGAAGATGGGGCATATGTTGAATCTGCAGGGAGAGTCGTCATGAGTCTCGACGCACCGCACTTGGCGGGCAATGTGGATGCCACGGGTTTGCGTGTCGGCATCGTGGTGAGTCGCTTTAATCAGGATATTACCGATGCGCTGCGTGATGGCGCGGTGTCGGCGTTGATTGAGCATGGCTGCGCGGAGGATGATATCTATATCTCGCATGTGCCGGGCGCTTTTGAGCTGGGCACTATCGCCGCCAGGATGGCTGAGAGTGGACGGTTTGATGCGATTGTCTGTCTGGGCTGCGTGATTCGCGGCGATACGGCGCATTTTGATTATGTCTGCGAGGGTGCGATGGCGGCGATCGGTCGCGTGGCGCAGCGCGGAGATGTGGGTGTCGGCAACGGTGTGTTGACGCTGGATACGCACGAACAGGCGCTGGCGCGCGTGGGTGGGGCGCATGGCCATAAAGGCGAAGAGGCGGCGTTGACGGCGGTGGAAGTAGTGCGCGAGTTGCAGCGGTTGGAAGATCAATTCCGGGAAGATCAGTTGAGGGAAGCTTAATGGGCAATCGGCATATGGCGCGCGAATCGGCGCTGGAGACACTCTATGCGTGGAGCTCGGCGGGGCAGGATGGTGGCATGATTCCCGATCTGCTGGCCAGCCGACTGCAGCATGAGGAGCGCGACGAGCAGGATGAAAATTACCTGCGCGAGGCGGTCTATGGCGTGGTTGATCATGTCGATGAACTCGATGCGTTGATCAAAACGGCGGTGCGCGGGCGCAGTTTGCGCTCGGTGGCGCAGGTGGAGATCAATGTGATCCGGCTGGCGGTCTGGGAGATGCAGAACCGCTTGGAGATCCCTTATCGGGTGATTATCAACGAGGCGCTGGAGCTGACCCGCGACTACGCCGGCGAGTCACCGCGCGGCTTTATCAATGGCGTGCTCGATAACCTTGCCAAGCAGCTACGCGCAGAGGAGATGCGCGGCTAACGTTGGTGTTGGGCTGTTGATACCGCTCGCACACGTTTTTCTTCACGCAACAATGGTTCCCCGATAGAGGCTCTCGGGGATGACGCTATCGTTTTCCAAAAGCGCAGCGTGCTATTGCACATGAGCATGCTCAACGCAGTTAGCTGGCAAACCGTGGGATGAGCTGAATAGCTATCAAATAACTTGAATATATTTATCTATTGCATTGTTTTCAATTGTTTTTTATGTTTTTATGATGATGCGTCAGAGGGGTGTCGAATGGCGCTCATTGATAGATGGCGGGATGGGTGTGCCAATGGGTTGGCGGCGGGTTGGATGCGCGCGGTCTGCTTGAGGGGGATACGCAGCTGCTGACCGGGGTGGATTTGGTTGCCAAGGGATGGATTGAGTTGGCGCAGGTGGTTTCTGGTGACGCGATAGTGCGATTGCAGTGCGAGCAGTGTTTCCCCTTCGGCGACGGTAATCAGAATGGTGTGATCGGACTGTTTCGGCAGGCTGGTTTTGATGGCACGGACGCGGCGCAGTGATGTGCGTAGTGCGATGGTGTGGTGGCTGTGATCCAGATATTGCGCCAGCTTGAGGCGGGGGTTGAATTTGAATATCTGTTGCCGTGGCAGGCCGGCGACTTGATGCAGGGCGGCGAGGTCTATCGGCGTCTGTAATTTGACAATGGTGGTCGGGTAGGGGGTGGGGAAGCGGAGTTCGCCGCTATCGTAGAGCGCAATCAGGCCGATGATGTGGCGAATGTAGGTTTTGGTGATTGGCGGCAGCATGGCATGCTTCAGACCCATCTCCGGTTGCCATGGACGGCGTTTCAGGCGGCGTTCAACAGCGTGCGGGCCGAGATGGTAGGCGGCCAGTGCCATGGGCCAGTTGCCGAAGTGTGCATATTGACGGATGAGAAACTTCGCCGCGGCATGGGTGCTGGCGCGAATGTCGCGGCGGCCGTCGAATGCATCATCCTCCCGCAGGCCGAGCTCGTGGGCGGTGATCGGCATCAGCTGCCATAGCCCTGTCGCACCCACGGCTGATTCGGCATAGGGATTATAGCTGGATTCGACAACTGGTATCAGCTGTAGCTCGCGTGGATAGTGGTAGCGATTCAGCGTGTCGAGCACCGCCTGACGCACATAGCGGGAGCGCTGTGCAACACCGCGCCAATGGGTTAGATAGAGACGTTTGGCTTCTCGTTTCATCGCTGCCAGCTCATCTGTAGGAATGCCAGTCAGAAATGGATTGATCGGTTTTTCGGGGGCTGGCGCTGGCGTTTCTTGTTCAGGCTGAGGTTTGCTGATGGTGGCCACGGGGGTGACCGCCGGTTTGGCACAGGCGGCGACCAGCAGCAGTGTGATGATGTGGGGGAGTAGATATGTGCGTTGCATGGGGCGCAGCCTAAGCAGGGATCGGCTGCACAAGATGATTTACATCACATTTTTGACCTGAACAGTTCCAGCATGCGGCTGAATAGCGACTTATTAGGTCGCGTTGCGCACACCCGACTCTTGAGTTACATGCGCTGGTGGCGTGTGTTGAGTGCCCGGGCGCGTGGCCAGCAGGGGTGTTCGGTGGGGAGATCATCGAGTCGCCATGACCAGTTGCCGTCGAGGGTGCCGGGTGTGTTGAATTTGGCTTCGCTGCCGAGGGCGAGCAGATCTTGCATCGGGATGACGGCGAGCAGTGCGGCGGAGGCGAGTGCGCATTCGATCAGTGGCCACGGCATGGTCTCCGGGTCTGCTCGCAGATAGGCGAGTAGGTGGTCGCGGGTGGCGGCATCCGCCGATTGGAACCAGCCGAGGGTGGTGTCGTTATCGTGCGTGCCGGTATAGACGACGGCATCGGCGCCGAAATTTTCCGGCAGGTAAGGGTTGTCCGCATCGCCGCCGAAGGCGAACTGCAAGATCTTCATGCCGGGGAGGTGGAAGGCGGTGCGCAGTGCGGTCACCTCTTCGGTGATGATGCCGAGATCTTCGGCGATCAGTGGCAGCCGGCCGAGTGCCTGTTGCAGAGCGGTGAGCAGTGCCGCGCCGGGGGCCTTACGCCACTCGCCGATGATGCCGTCGTCACGATCGCCGGGGATCACCCAGAACGCCTCCAGCGCGCGGAAGTGGTCGATGCGCAGCATATCCATCCACATCATCTGCCGCCGCACGCGCGCCACCCACCAGCGGAAATGGTCGGCCTGCATCACCTCCCAGCGGTAGAGCGGATTGCCCCAGCGCTGGCCGGTCTG
>JALUXN010000199.1 GCA_027018975.1 Mariprofundaceae bacterium
TCTCCTCCTGTGCCGTGAAAGAGGCGCCCGATGCGGCGGAAGTGCGTGCGCAGGCATTGCCGCAGAGCACGGCGATTCCACCGGCCTATCGGGAGGCTGCCGACACGGCGACGGGGGCGGTGACCGAGGGGTGGTTGGCCAGTTTCCACGATTCGCGGCTGAACGCGCTGGTGCGTGAGGCGATTGCGCACAATCTCAATCTGCACGCGGCGGTAGCCAATGTCGATGCGGCGGCGGGGCTGGCGACGCAGGCGGGGGCGGAACTGAAGCCGGTGGTTGCCGCTGGTGGCAAGGCCAACCGTTTTGATGCCGGCGGCTTGAAACAGCTGACGCAGACCGGGGCGGCGGTGAATATGTCCTGGGAGCTCGATCTCTGGGGTCGGGTGCGGGCGCAGAGCAAGGCGGGGCAGGCGGCTTTTGAGGCGGCGCAGTATCAGCTGGCGTGGATCTATCAGTCGGTGGCGGCACAGACGGTGAAGAGCTGGTTCCTGCTCAGCGAGGCGCGGCAACAGCTGAAACTGGCCGAAGATGCCCTGAAACTCTATCAGCAGACGCTGAAATTGGTGCAGAGCCAGTATCGGCAGGGGCGGGTGACCGAGGGCGATGTGGCGCTGGCGCGCGCCAATGTTGCCAGGGGAGAGGCGCAGGTGCGGCAGGCACGGGGGGCGCGGCAGCAGGCGGCGCGGGCGCTGGAACTGTTGCTTGGCCGCTATCCGGCCGGTGCGATGGCGGGCGCGGAACGTTTTGAGATGGAACTGCCGCCGGTGCCGGCGGGCTTGCCTTCTGAATTGCTGGAGCGGCGGCCTGATCTGAAGGCGGCAGAGCACGCGATTGCGGCGCAGTTTTTCAAGGTGGAGAGCGCCAAGGCGGCGCGTTTGCCGCGCGTGGCATTGACTGCCGGCGGTGGCACCAGCTCCAATCAGCTCGCCAATCTGCTCAATCTGGGCAGCAATTTCTGGTCGGTGGGGAGTAATTTCATGCTGCCGCTCTATACCGGCGGTGCGCTCAAGGCGCAGGTCGATATTGAGTCGGCGCAGTTTCAGGCGGCGCTGGCCAACTACGGGCAGAAGGCGCTGAAGGCGTTTGCCGAGGTGGAGCAGGGGTTGGCCAATGAGCGGTTGTTGCGTGAGCGTGAGAATTATTTGCGTGCGGCAGTCCGCGAGTCGGCCACGGCGCTGCGGGTGGCGCAGAAGCAGTTCGAGGTGGGCAAAGTGAGCCTGTTATCTGTCCTGCAGCAGCAGGGGTTGTTGATCTCCGCCAAGGTGGCGTTGACCAATATTCAGGATCAACGCCTGCAGCAGCGGGTCGATCTCTATCTGGCGCTCGGCGGCGGTTTTGACGCACCGGCGGGTGAATCAAAGCAGTAGGTAGTTACGGCATCAACGGCATGTGCTGGGCGATCTTGAGCATGTCGATGGTGTCCAGCCGCTGATCGATCTGGAAGAAGCGGGCGACCTGCTTGGCCGCAATCACCCGTTTGAATTTTTTCACATAACGCTGCTTGAGCTGGATGCGCGCCTGCTGATTGGCGAGCTGCCGGTCGAGCAGCTTGAGCGCCTGTTTATCGCTGAGCGCGTGGGCCTGATACTGGCGCAGATAGTCGTCGATCAGCTGCCGATAGGTTGCGTTGAGGCGGTTGGTCTCGATCCGGTAGGCGTGATACACCGGCCAGAAACGATCGGCCTCCTCAGCGGTGAGGGCGATATTGTCGGCGATCATTGCCTTGCGATCTGCTTTGAGCGCCGACTGGAGCAGTTCGGCCTGCACGGCGTTGTTCGGGCTATTGGTGCTGCTGTTGTTCTCCGCCCATGCCGGTGTGGTGATGGTCAACAGTAGTAGTGTGGCTGCGATGCGTCGTGTCATGCGATCCTCCGTCTGGGCGGTGACGATAGCGTTGCTGCCGATGGTTGTCATGGGGT
>JALUXN010000200.1 GCA_027018975.1 Mariprofundaceae bacterium
CTCAAAGCCCGCCACCTCGGCGATATGTTCGAGGATCTGGCGGCTTAGATGCTCCTCGACGAGAAACAGTACCATGTCGCGCTGCGCCTCCAGCGACAGTCCGAAAAAGGTCTTCTTCGGCTTCAACCCTTCTCCGCGCGCGTCGCCGACCACCGTCGCACCGGTCGCTCCCGCCTCACGCGCCGCCGCCATAATTTGATCCGTCTTGGTGTCCTCCACCAACGCTATCAACAGTTTAAATCGCATCTTTCTCCTCCTTGTTTGCACGTCGTTCGCTGCGCCAGCGACTGATCTGCGCATAGCCCATCACACTCATGATCGGAAACACACTGGCAAAGGCAATCAGCCCGAAGCCATCAATCAACGGACTGCGCCCGGGAATCGCACTCGCCAACCCCAGCCCGAGCGCTGCCAGCAGTGGCACAGTGACTGTCGAGGTGGTCACACCGCCGGAGTCGTAAGCCAGCGGCACAATCATCGCCGGCGCACGCGTGGTCTGCGCAATCACCACGATGTAGGCGGCGACGATGTAGAGCCAGAGATCGCTGCCGGTGACAATCCGATAACAGCCGATCGAGACACCCATCGCCACCCCCAGCGACACCGCCAACCGCAATCCCCATGCCGAGACCGCGCCGGCGGAGATCTGCTCCGCCTTCATCCCCACCGCGATCAACGACGGCTCGGCCAGCGTCGTCGCTAAGCCGATCATAAAAGCGAACGCATAGACCCAGCCGAAATGGTGCCACTCCACCTGCGTAATCGTCGCCGCCGCGCTGCCGTAGAGAAACTGCGGATCGGTCAACTGCGCCGCCATCAACTCGCCAAGCGGGAAGATTGCTTTCTCCAACCCCATCAGAAAGAGCGCCAGCCCCAGCAACACATAGAGAAAACCGCGCCCCACCCGCCACGCATTGGCAATCGGCTGGCGCAAGACAAACAGCTGAAACCCGAGCAGAACCGCCGCAATCGGCACCACATCACGCAGTGTGGAGAGCAGCGTATCGACAAACAGATGGACAATATTCATAGTAACTATTCAATCACAATGCCGTAGAGCATGACAAAGATCATTGGCACCAGCGATGCGAAAGCGATCAGCCCGAAGCCATCAAGCATCGGATTGCGGCCACGAATCGAGCTCGCCAGACCGACACCGAGCGCGGTCACCAGCGGGACGGTGATCGTGGAGGTAGTGACGCCGCCGGAGTCGTAAGCGATGCCGATAATCTCCGCCGGCGCGAAGTAGGTCATCACCACCACCAACAGATAGCCGCCAATAATGCAGAAGTGGAGCGGCCAACCGAGCAGAATACGCAGCACACCAAGCACAATCGCCGTGCCGACCGAGAAGGCGACCGTCAAACGCAGCCCGAAGGCGTAATACTCCATCGCCGCCGCTGTCGCATCGATCATGCCGCCGTCAGCGGCAATCTCCGCCGCCTTGCGTGCCACCGCAATCAGTGCCGGCTCCGCCACCGTCGTACCGAAACCGAGCAAAAAGGCGAAGAGCAGCAGCCAGAAGAGATTGCCCTTGTTGGCAAAGGCGTGCGCCATCGACTCACCGAGCGGAAACAGCCCGATCTCCAGCCCGCGCACAAACAGCGCCAAGCCGATGAGCACCAGCAACAGACCAGTCAGCAGATCAGCCAAGTGCGGAATCGGCTGCTGCAACACCACCAGCTGAAAAAAGAGAATCACCAGCACAATCGGCGCCAGATCCCGCGCCGCCTCCCACAACGGCCGCAACGCCGACAACAGCATGCCTATGCGCATCTACCCCTCACGCCTGACCCTCCTCACGCCTAACGCCCTGACGCCTCACCCCCTGACGCCTTACCCCCTCGCCCCTCACCCCTGCAACTCCTCCTGCTTCGCTTCCAACGCCTCCCAGCGTTCATAGGCCGCCTCCAGCGCC
>JALUXN010000201.1 GCA_027018975.1 Mariprofundaceae bacterium
TTTCCTTGATCTGGATGGCTTCAAACAGGTGAATGACAGCTATGGTCACGATGCCGGCGATTGCGTGTTAATGACTGTCGCTGAGCGTCTTAAAGCGCTGCTGCGCCGCATCGATACCATCGCCCGCATGGGCGGTGATGAATTTGTGTTCCTGCTCAGCGAGCTTAATCAGTTGTCGGACATCAATCAGCTCCTGCAGCGTATCCTCAGTGATCTTCAGCGCCCGATTCCGCTGCCCGGCGAAGGGGCGCAGGCGTATATCTCCGGCAGTATTGGCGTGGCGATCTATCGTGGCGATCAGCAGCAGGGTGATGATCGGTTGGCTGCAGTATTGCTCAAACGCGCCGACCAGGCGATGTATGCGGCGAAAGATGCAGGCAAGTCCCAATTCAAGCTATGGGAAGGGGATGAGGGGCTATGATTCAACGCGCGGTGATCCTTGCCGCCGGTTTGGGAACACGATTGAAATGGCTGACCGAGCGACGCCCGAAAGCGTTGCTGCCGGTTGCCGGAAAACCGGCTATTGCGCATGTGATTGAACGTTTGGTGGCGAGCGGCGTGCGCGATATTGCCGTCAATGCCCATCATCATGCCGAGCAATTGCAGAACTATCTTCAGCATGGCGAACGCTTCGGCTGCCGCATTCAGATCAGCCATGAAACGGCTCTGCTCGACTCCGCCGGCGGCGTCAAACAAGCCCTGCAATTTCTGCCAGGCAGCGGCGCATTCTTTATCCACAATGCAGATATCCTGAGTGACATTGACCTGCGCCAACTCGCTAGAGCAACTCAACGCTATCCGCAACAGAGCAGCCTGCTAGCACTGGTTGCCAATCCGCCTCACCATCCACAGGGCGATTTTCAACTTGCGGGTCATCATCTGCAGGTGATTGCACCCCATGCTGCGGCAACCAGCTGGACCTTCGCCGGCGTATCGGTCTGGGATGAACACAGTTTCGATACCTTGCCATCCGGCGAGCCCTGCTCGCTGCTGCCGCTTATTCATCAACAGATCGCAGCAAAACGGTGTTATGGCTATATCCATCGCCATCATTGGTTCGACATCGGCCGTCCTGCCGATCTGATGCGCGCCCACCGTTTTTTCGCCATCGATGCGTACAAATGAGGTGGACAGCGAAGCAAAAAGAAAGGGACAAGCCGCTAAGCTTATCCCTTATTATTTGTTGTTATACAAGCATTTTTAACTGGCTGGGAGACAAGGATTCGAACCTTGATTGACGGAGTCAGAGTCCGCTGTCCTGCCGTTAGACGATCTCCCAACATTCACTCGAATACAGCACAAGCTGCGCGAAGTGGCGCGCAAGATAATCATTCTCTCCAGCCGCGTCAAATATTCGATTGTTCCCAAAATCCGATATGGGGTGTTGAACGGCGGGTTTAAGGCGATTGGGCGTTGGGGTGCGTAGTCGTTGGAGGGAAAAGCAGTATGATTGCAAGGCGTGTCGTAAATTTTGATGATTTCTTCTCTGGGGTTGATAGATTCTGTCTGAGTTGTTGGATGATAGGCGGCTGAGAGGAAGTGTTTTTTGCTTGCTGTGTGGGTGTTGTTTGGTGGTCGGCCAGGAAAAGCCGGCCGATTGCGTCGGAATGTGCAGTATGGGCGTCGTCAGATAGACTTACGTGAGAGTATCTCTTGAGTAACATAATGGTGGAGCTACCATTTTGTTACTCATCGTTGGGTGTTTGCAACGCGGCCTGAGTCGCTATTCGGCCACATGTCGGAACTGTTTAGATCGCCCATGGTTTGTTTGATAGCAAGGCGAACACGCGCAGTGTTTGCACATGAGTATTCAACGCTGCTAGCGGGCAAACCGTGGGATGAGCTGAACAGTTACACGTGAGAATCTTGGAGTTAAACAGAATGAGAGAAGGGACGTTGGATTTATCTGCGT
>JALUXN010000202.1 GCA_027018975.1 Mariprofundaceae bacterium
CGCTGCTTCTCGTGGCGCGGATGATGCGGTGGCGATCTTTCCGGCGCGCGATGCGCAAGGGGCGCTGGTCGGGCTGGCATGGGAGGTGGTGGCACCGGATGGCTACTCCGGCTCCATCCGCATTCTGGTCGGCGTGAAGCCGGATGGGGCGATTCACGCCATTCGGGTGACGGCGCACAAGGAGACGCCGGGGCTGGGCGATGGCATTGTCAAAAACCACGGCTGGTTGCGCGCCTTTGCCGGCAAGACGCTGGCCAATGCGCACTGGAAGGTGAAGAAGGATGGTGGCGATTTTGACCAGTTCACCGGCGCAACGATCACGCCGCGCGCCGTGATCAAGGCGGTGCACGGGGCGCTCGACTTTTTCGCTACCAAGCGGGCGGCGATCATGGCGGCGCTGCAGCCGAAAACAAAGGCAGAAGGCGCGCATGGAGGTGTGCATGGATAAGCGTGAAATTGTTGCTGACGGCCTCTGGCACAACAATACGATCTTCGCCCAGCTGCTCGGCATGTGTCCGCTACTGGGGGTGACGACGTCGGCGACCAATGGCTTCTGGATGGGGGCGGCGACGCTGGTGGTGCTGCTCGGCTCGAATCTGGTCGTCTCACTGGTGCGCGGTATTATTCCAAAGAATGTGCGCATCCCCGCCTACATCACCATTATCGCCGCCTTTGTGACGGTGGTGGAGATGGCGATGAATGCCTGGATGCATGAGATGTATTTGGTGCTCGGGCTGTTTATTCCGCTGATCGTGGTCAACTGCGCCATCCTCGGCCGTGCCGAGGCGTTTGCCAGCAAGAACAGCGTCTCCGACTCGGTGGTCGATGCGCTGGCGGTGAGCGGCGGCTTCACCTTCGCGCTGGTGCTGCTGGGCGGCGTGCGCGAGCTGCTCGGTCAGGGTGAGCTGTTCGGCGTCTCCATCTTCGGTGACGGTTATCCCGATGTGCTGATGTTTATCCTGCCGCCGGGCGCATTTATCGCGCTCGGTTTTATCCTTGCCGGTATCAATTTGATCAATCGTAGTCGGGCGCAGCGGTTACGCGCGGCGCAGGTGCAAGGTGAGCATGCAACACCATCCGAACAGCCGGCCGAGGCTTAGCCGCCGGCGATTTTGGCCGGATGTCCTGCTTTTTCTAAAATTTGCAGAATCTTTTCGCGGTGATCGCCCTGGATCTCCAGCTGGCCGTCCTTGATGGCGCCGCCAGTGCCGAGTTGGGATTTCAGAGTTTTCAGGAGTGTTTTTAACGACTGCGCATCGAGTGGCAGACCGTCGATAATGCTCACGACTTTGCCGCCGCGCCCCTTCGATTCGCGCCGGATGCGCACCCCTTGCTTGCTGCTGCGCACAGCTGGCTTGTTGTTTTGTGCGCGTTTGCGCTGCTTTTTGCCGGTTTGCATCGGCTTTGCCAGCGCACCCTGCTCGGTGCTATAGACCAATCTGCGATCATCACCCATGGCTATCTCCTCCCCCTGCTGCATCGCTTAGGCGTGTCAAAAGCTGTGAGAAAAACCGCAAAATGCAAATCTTGCTCATGTTCATGCGCATATGCAGGATTCGCGCGCACTATTTTCGGCCATGCGCCAACGGGGGTAACATGACTGCAGAGCAGACGCGGGATGATGGCATCACGCACGACGGGCAGTTTTTCACTGCTGAAGAACTCCACGACATGCACCACAAAATGCTGCTGATTCGCCGCTTTGAAGAGAAGGCGGGGCAGATGTACGGACTCAAAAAGATCGGCGGCTTCTGCCACCTCTGCAACGGGCAGGAGGCGGTCTGTGTCGGCATGCAGCATGCAGCGCAACCGACCGACTACATGATGACCAGCTATCGCGACCACGGCCATATTCTGGCGCGCGGCACCGATCCGACGGCGGTGATGGCCGAGTTGCTGGGTCG
>JALUXN010000203.1 GCA_027018975.1 Mariprofundaceae bacterium
CTCCACTGCTCGCCTTTGGCAGAGCGATAAAGAGGCCGAGAGGCGCCAGATATTCGTTCAGTTTTTCGATCGATTCGCGCTCCGGCGGCGTGTGGACGCGGTAGAGCGTCGGGCATTCGCGCTGCTGCATGAACTCGGCGACGGCCGTGTTGGCGGCGAGCATCATCTCCTCGATCAGCCGGTGGGCGATATTGCGCGGCGTGGCGGAGATGGCCGTCACCTGATCGTTCTCCAGCTGCGCGCGCAGCTCCGGCGCATCGAGATCGAGCGCGCCGCGCCGTGCACGCTGGTGCTCCAGTTTGTGGAACAGCCGCGCCGCATCATCGAGCATGGCGCAGATCGAGGCGGCCGGAATCGTCGCCTGCTGCTCTTCAAGATAGGCGGCGACCTGCGTGTAGGTGAGCCGCGCCTGCGAATGGATCACCGATTGATAGACATGAACCGAGCGGCGACGGCCGTTGGCGTCAAAACGCATGCGCACCGTCATCGCCAGCCGATCGACTTCGGGATTGAGCGAGCAGAGGCCGTTGGAGATCTTCTCGGGCAGCATCGGAATGACGCGGTCGGGGAAGTAGAAGGAGTTGCCGCGCTGGCTTGCTTCATGGTCGAGCGCGGAGCCGGGCTGCACATAGTGCGCCACATCGGCAATCGCCACCCAGGTCTCAAATCCCTCGCCACGTGGCAGGACACAGATGGCGTCATCAAAATCGCGCGCATCTTCGCCATCGATGGTGACAAAGGGGAGATGACGCAGATCTTTGCGCCCCTGAATATCGGCAGCGTTCACCACCTCCGGCAGCTGCTCAGCCTCGCGCAGCACAGCATCGGGGAAGCTGTCGCAGATGTTCTGCTCGGCGATAATCAGCTCGATCAATTTGGATGGCGAGAGCTGGTCGCCCAGCACCTCTTGGATCACGCCGCGCAGATGACCCGCACCGCGCTGAATCTTGACGCGCACCCAGTCGCCATCCTTGGCACCATTGGCATCGTCACGCTTGATCATGATGTTCTGGATGATCTTTTTGGAGCGGGGTTTGACCAGTCCGAGGCCGCCCTGAATATGGAACTGACCCACCAGCAGATCGGGCGCATGATCAACAATGCGGACAATCTCCCCCGACTCGCGGCCGCGGAAACGCACCGTGCGCACCTCCACCTTGTCGCCATGCATCACCGCTTCCATTTCGCCGGCGGGCAGGAAAATCCCCTTCTCCAACCCTTCGACATCGACAAAGCCGAAACCGTCCGGATGGGCGGAGACAACGCCGATATGCACCTGCTGCCGATGCGCGTTGCGTGCACCGTCCCGCTTACCGCGTCCACCGCGCGCAGACCGCGCTTTGCCGCGCCCCGCTTTTTTATCCGCGCTCTGATCGCCCGGCTGCCGCTTGTTCAACGAACCCCAGGGATCTTTCGCATCCGCCCCCTTGCGCGCAGGGCGCCGTGCCCGCCCCTCGGCAGCCGCTTTCCCTTGCTGTGATTTACGGCCTGTCGTCCGTTTTTTATTGCTTTCATTCTTGCTTGACACCATGTGCCTCCAACCTAAGATTGCGCGCCTCTCGCAGCACACACAGCGCGAGACTATAAGCCGAGGTGGCGGAATTGGTAGACGCGCTAGCTTCAGGTGCTAGTTTCCTTATGGAAGTGCTGGTTCGACTCCAGTCCTCGGTACCAACAAGAAACGGGAAGTGACCTAATGTCACTTCCCGTTTTGCGTTAGGGCTTCAAATTCAGAGGCATTGCTACCTTGTGCAACCCAAGCAAGCGTTTATTGGGTGTAGCCTGAAAAACACACCCAAATAGCGAGGAGGCAGACATGGTCTGCGCTTCTTTCTCGGCGTGCATAGCGACGCATAAGCTGCGCTATAAACAATGAGAGATATCGTCAAAATGACGGTACTTTTGACGGCACCTCTGATGACGGTATCTCTCAGGTACCGTCAAACCGGAGGTGATGACATGGCACTGACTGACGCAAAGGCGCGGACGGCAAAGCCCCCAGAGGGCAGAAACAGATGAAATTGGCTTACGATGGCGAGCTTTATCTGCTGGTGAAACCGACTTTAGCAACACAGAAAGAAAAAGCCTGCAAACACAAAGCTTACAGACTCTATTGAAATGTGGTGTAAATGTTAGATGGTGGGCAGGGAGGGAATCGAACCCCCGACACGAGGATTTTCAGTCCTCTGCTCTACCGACTGAGCTACCTGCCCTTTGCGCGCCGATTTCGGGAGCGCGGATTATGGGTAAAAGTTTTGACGATGCAAGCGCCAATTCGATCCGTCTCAAACGCATGCACATTCATCGCCTCGGCCGGTAAGTTACTCTGGCCGTGCAGGTTTCGGAGATTTCGATGCGGGAGACGCGCACTCGATCATCATCCAGCTTTTTTTGCATCACATGGTAGAGCTCGCGGGCGACATTTTCGCTTGAGGGGTTGATGCGATCGAAGGGGGGGACGTCGTTGAGATTGTAGTGATCCCACGGCTCCAGCGCCTCTTTGAGAGCTGTTTTCATGATTTTGTAGTCGATGCCGAGACCCAGTTCGTCGAGCGTTTCGCACTCGACATAGAGTTTGACGTGCCAGTTGTGGCCGTGCAGACGGGCGCAGTCGCCGGGGTAGCCGCGCAGACTGTGGGCGGCGGAGAAATGGGTGGCGATGGAGAGTTCGTAGCAGCCGGCCACTAGCCAATCCCCGGCAGCAGCATGGCAATCGAGACGGTGCGCCCCTCTTCGATCAGGATGTTATAGGTACGCGCAGCCGAGCGGCTATCCATGCACTCGAAACCGATATGGTGCTCGGCCATCCAATCGAGAATGGCGGCATCGGGGAAGCGGGTGGTGCGCCCTGTGCCGAGCAGCAGCACCTCCGGCGGCCGCTCCAATAGCGGCGCGAAATGGGCAATCTCAAGCGCCTCCAAGCGAGTCGGCGCCCAAGCAGAGGGGGTGTTGTGGTGGATTATCAGGCTGTGATTGTAGCGGGTGTCGTGCAGCTGCAGATAATCCTCACCATAACCGCTGAACAGCAGTGTGCCGGCGGCAAGTTGCGGACTGATATCGCCTTTCATCACCCGGCCACGCGGCGCTTACGGCCGTGCTTCCAGCGCTTTGTCCTCATCGGCGTTGGACTGGAAACGGTTGGCGAGAATCATCATCACGGGGCTTGCGACATAGATCGATGAGTAGGTACCGACCATGATGCCGGCGATCAGCGCGAAGGCGAAATCGTGAATCACTTCGCCGCCCAAGAAGAAGAGCGCAATCACCACCAGCAGCGTGGTCAGTGAGGTCATCAGGGTGCGGCCGAGGGTGCGATTGATGGAGTCGTTGACCATGGTGGTTTCATCCTGCGGCGTTTTGCGCTTGCGGTTGGCAGCGAAATTTTCGCGGATGCGATCGAACACCACGATCGTATCGTTGAGCGAGTAACCGATCACCGTCAGCAATGCGGCGATCACCGGCAGGGTGAACTCCTTGCCGGTAATAGCAAACAGGCCAAGGACAATGGTAATATCATGCAGCAGCGCCACATCGGCACCGAGGGCGAAGCGGAACTCGAAGCGGAAGGTGACATAGATCAAGATCGCCACCATCGAGATCAGCACCGCCATAATGCCGGCGCGGGTCAGTTCCTCACCCACCTGCGGACCGACATACTCGACACGGCGCATCTCAATCGCATCGGCTCCGAATTTTTCACCCAGTCCGTCAAGAATGGCCGAGCTGATGGTCGAAGACTTCTCACCCTGCTTGTTCTGTACGCGGATCAGAATCTCTTTGGGCGAGCCGAACTGCTGGATCACCGCGTTGCTGTAGCCCTTGGTGGCGATGCCGGCACGCACATCGGCAATCGCCGGTGCCTTGTCGAACTGCACCTCGACCAGCGTACCGCCGGTGAAATCGATGCCGAAATTCAGCCCCTTCACCGCCAATGTACCGAGCGAGATGAGGATCATCAGCGTCGAGATCGCCAGCGCGATTTTGCGCTTGCCGATAAAGTCGATATGGATATCAGGATTGATCAGTTGCATGGCAGTGGCCTTAAATACTTAGTTTTTCGATGCGCCCGCGCTTGCCGGTGTAGGCGGCAATAATGGCGCGGGTGACGGTGATCGCAGTGAACATGGAGGCGAGAATACCGACCGACAGAGTGACGGCGAAGCCCTTCACCGGGCCGGAGCCGAACTGGAAGAGGACAATCGCCGCGATCAGCGTGGTGATGTTGGCATCGACAATGGTCGAGAAGGCTTTGTCGTAACCGCCATCGATCGCTGCCAGCGGTGTCTTGCCGATATGCAGCTCCTCGCGAATCCGCTCGAAGATCAACACGTTGGCATCCACCGCCATACCGATAGTCAGCACGATGCCCGCCATGCCCGGCAGCGTCAGCGTGCCGCCGATAATGCTCATGGCGGCGATGATCAGCAGCATGTTAAAGATCAGCGCAATATTGGCGACCATGCCGAACATGCGGTAGTAAATCGCCATAAAAATCAGTACTAAGATGCAACCGATGATGATCGAGTTCATCCCCTGATCGATCGAGTCCTGACCGAGGCTGGGGCCGATGGAGCGCTCCTCGACCACCTTCACCGGCGCCGGTAGCGCACCAGCGCGCAGAACAATGGCCAGATCGTGCGCCTCAGTCGGCGAGAAACTGCCGGTAATCTGGGCGCTGCCGCCGGCAATGCGTTCGCGGATCACCGGTGCGGAGTTGACCACCCCTTCGAGGATGATAGCGAAGCGTTCACCGACATGAGCGGCGGTGAGGCGGTCAAACTTGCGTGCCCCCTTGCTGTTGAACTTCAGGGTGACGGCATACTCATTGAAGCGGGAATCGATAGAGACGCGCGCATCGGCGATCTCATTACCGGAGAGTTCCGTGCGTTTCTTCAACAGATAGGGCTGGCGATAACTCTGCTTGCCGCCACGGCTCTGCGCCGGCCCGTACATAATGATATCGCCCGGCGGAATATTGCCCGCCAGCGCCTTGTCGAGATCGCCCTTCTCATCGACCAGCTTGAACTGCAGCTCGGCGGTGCGGCCGATCAGCTGTTTGGCGCGCGCGGTATCCTCATAGCCGGGGATCTGCACCAGAATGCGGTGGTCACCCTGCTTGATGATCACCGGCTCGGTCGTGCCCAGCGCATCAATACGGCCGCGGATCACCTCGATCGCCTGATCGACGGCGAACTTGCGGGTCTCCTTGGCGACGCTCTCCTTGAGCGTCAGTTTGAAGGTGTTGTTGCCGGCTTCACTGAGCGTGTAGTTGTTAAATGTGTCAGCCAGCAGCGAGCGGGCAGCATCGAGATCGCCCGGCTTTTTGATGGTGATCAGCAGCGAGCTCCCCTCGGCGGCGAGCTTACGGTAGCGGATCTTCGCCTTGCGCAACGCCTGCCGCGCCGAATCGATATCCTCTTCGACACTGCGCGATACCGCCTTATCGACATCGACATCGAGCACCAGATGGATACCGCCCTTCAAGTCGAGGCCAAGACTCATCGGATGACTCAGCGAGGTCGGCCACCAAGAGGGTAGCGAGGTAACATTGGGCAGCGCCCCCATCAGGGAGACCACCAGTACGGCCAGAATCAGCCAGATTTTCCAACGCGGGAAGCTATGCATGTGTAATCCTTATTTGCTTACGGGCTTTATTTGCTGTCGGCAGACTGTTTTTTGTCGCCTTTTTTGTTTTCGGACTTCTCTTTGGCCGGATTGATGTCAGCCAGCGCCACGATCGTTTCGCGTTTAATTTTCACCCGCACGCCATCGGCAATCTCGACGGTGAGCAGATCCTCGCCATCCTTGGCTTGGATCACTCGCGCATAGATGCCGCCGCCGGTCAGTACCCGGTCACCCTTTTTCAGGCCATCGACGAGCGCCTGATGCGCTTTGAGCTTCTTCTGCTGCGGACGAATCAGCAGGAAGTAGAAGATCACCATGATCAACACCAGCGGCACCAGTGAGGCCAAACCGCCGCCTGCGCCTGCTGCCGGTGCATCGGCATAGGCCGGTGCGATCCATGCGATGCTGCTCGCCATGATGACGATAAGTGAATGTTTCAAATTTTTCATGAGATAGATACTCCTGAGGGTTACTCAAACGATTTCGTATATTTTCAAGGGGCGCGATTATGCACGGGTGCGATAGCGTTGTAAAAAGGCATCGCGAAACGCCGGCCACTGCCCCGCATCGAGCGCATCGCGGCAGCGCTGCATCAGCGCGCAGTAGTAGTGCAGATTGTGCAGCGTATTGAGTCTGGCGCTCAAAATCTCCTTGGACATGAAGAGGTGACGCAGGTAGGCGCGCGAGAAGTTGCGGCAGGTGTAGCAGCTGCAATCTTCCATGATCGGGCGCGGATCGTCGAAATGTTTCAGGTTTTTGATGTTGATCTTGCCATCATCGGTGAACAGCGTGCCGTTGCGGGCATTGCGGCTGGGCATCACACAATCGAACATATCGATGCCGCGATCGATCCCCTCAATCAGATCATCGGGCGTGCCGACCCCCATCACATAGTGCGGTTTATCAACCGGCAGATGCGGCGCCAGTGCATCGAGCATGGCCAGCATCTCCGCTTTCGGCTCGCCGACCGACAGCCCACCGATAGCCACCCCCTCGAAATCGATCGCCTGAATCGCCGCCAAACTCTCCAGCCGCAGCTCAGGGTACATGCCACCCTGCACAATGCCGAACAGCGCCTGCCGATCGTTCACCGGCAGCGCCGCACGGCACTCGCCCGCCCAGCGCATGGAGAGCTCCATCGAGGCGCGCGCCTGCTCCGGCGTGGCGGGGTACGGCGTGCACTCATCAAAGGCCATGACAATATCACTGCCCAGTTTACGCTGGATCTCCATACTCTCTTTCGGCCCGAGAAAGACCTCACGGCCATCGATATGGGAGCGAAAACGGACACCGTCCGCCTCAATCTTGCGCAGCTCGCCCAGCGACCAGACCTGAAAGCCGCCCGAATCGGTCAGAATCGGCCGATCCCACGCCATGAACTGATGCAAGCCGCCCATCTGTGCAATCAGATCCGCACCCGGCCGCAGCATCAGATGATAAGTATTGCCGAGAATAATGGAGGCTTGAATATCATCCGTCAGATCGGCCGGCGTCAGGCTCTTCACCGTCGCCTGCGTACCGACCGGCATGAAGACCGGCGTCTCCACGACGCCATGCGTCAGCGTCAGCCGCCCGCGCCGGGCGTGGCCGGTTGGGTCTTGATGAAAAGCGCTAAATTCCAAAATGGTCTATCGTTTCTTGAGCATCGCAAACAGTGCTTGCGGCGCTTCCGACATGGCATCGGAGCTGAACTGCGTGCGCCATGACGCCTCCAGCGCGAAGGCGTCATCAAAGAGCCGGTGGATGTCCGCCTCATCATAGCGGCACGGCGGACCGATCTCGCCGCGCTCATCTTTGTGGAAACATTTCAGCAGAAGATAGCCGCCGGCTTTGAGCAGCCGCGCCATCGTAGCCAGGTAACGCTGTTGATCGGCAGGATCGGCAAAGCTATGGCAGACACCCCGGTCAATAATCAGATCGAACGGCTCGCACAATCCGCTCTCCAACACGTTATCGACCTGCACATCGATGCTCACACCCGCCTCAGCCGCGCGCTGCCGTGTCGCCTGCACGGCGGTGGCGGAGATGTCGGTCGCCGTCACCTGAAATCCGAGCTCAGCCAACGCCACACTCTGCGTCCCCGGTCCGCAGCCGATATCGAGCAAACGACCGCGATCGATCTGCAGGCGCTGCAGTGCCTCGGCCATATCCGCATCCAGTGCGTCGTAGAACCACGGCAGCTGCTCCAGCGGCGACTCCTGATAGCGCGCCTCCCAGCCCGCAGCCGCAGGTGGTTGCCACGCTGCGCCCCACTGACCGGCATGCACCAGCTCTTGCAGCGGCTTGCGCGTGCGCGGTGCGGTCTCGATCTGTTGCAGCGATTCAGGCAGCACGCTGGGGTCAGCCAGATAACCGAGCGCGGTGATGCTCATGACACTCATCGTATCGGGAATGGCCAACAGCTGCGCCACGGCATCAGCATCAAAGCCGCCCATCTGATGACTGGCCAACCCTGCATCGCTCGCCTGCAACGTGAGCGACATCAGCGCCTGCCCCAGATCATATGCCGCCCAGCGGTTGGGCTGGCCATTGTGCGAGAAGTGGCGCTGTGTCACCGCAACAATCAGTACGGAGGCACGTGCTGCCCAGTCTCGGTTCGGCGCGGCCAGCGTCTCCAGCAACGCCGCCCACTGCCCACCGTCGGCATGGCCATCCGCAAAGCGGTCGACAACCACAAAACGCCACGGCTGCTCACCATAACAAGACGGCGCCCAACGTGCGGCTTCCAGACAGAGCGCCACGGTTTGCAAAGAAACTGGCCGCTCCAGATCGAAAGCGCGCGGGCTCCAGCGTTCAGCAAACATGCGCGCAATCGGCGCCTGCACATTCATTCGCATACGTGACATCAGCGGCCTCCTAGGGATTCCATTGCAGAAATGCCTCCAGCAGTGCCAGGCCGGCACGTTGACTCTTTTCGGGGTGAAACTGGGTGGCCACGATATTGTCACGACCGATAGCGGCGGCGAAGGGGTAATCGCCATATGAACAGGCGGCCAGCAGATGTTCGGGCTGCGTCGGCATGCAGCAGTAGGAGTGGACGTAATAGACCTGTTGACCGGCCAGCGGCTGCAAGACCGGATGCGCCGACTTCTCGGAAGAGAGCACCACGTCATTCCAACCCATGTGCGGGATTTTGAAGCCGCGCTCGGCATGCGTTTCAGGGAACGGCTTGACCGCACCGGGAATCAGACCGAGGCCGCGGTGATGGCCGAACTCTAAGGAGGCATCCATCAACACCTGCATACCCAGACAGATGCCGAGAAAGGGTGTGCCGGCGGCAATGGCATCCTTCAATGCCACATCCATACCGCCCTCCTGCAATGCGTGCATGCAGTCGCGAAAAGCGCCGACACCCGGTAGCACAATACGATCATACTGGCGCAGGTCATCGGCCTGATCGACCAGTGTCACCCTGCCGCCCACCTGCTCCAGCGCCTTGGCCACCGAATGCAGGTTACCCATGCCGTAGTTGATGAGGGCGATCATAGCTTGCTCCGGGAGGAGCAAGCGGTGAGGCGTGAGGCGTGAGGGGTAAGAGGTAAGGCGTGAAATATGAGGGGTGAGGGGTCAGGAGTCAGGCGTAGCTCCGCCTCACTCCTGACGCCTAACCCCTTACCTCTCCCCCCTAACGCCTGACCCCTACTACCCCCCACTACAACGCTCCCTTCGTGCTTGGGATCCCTTGCTGCCGCGCATCAGCTGCCACCGCCATGCGCAGTGCGCGGCCGAAGGCTTTGAATACGGTCTCGATGATGTGGTGATTATTGCCGCCGCGCAGGGCGTCGATGTGCAGGGTAATGCGGCCATGGTTGCTCACCGCTTGGAAGAACTCTTTGAACAGATCGATATCGAAGCCGCCCACCGTCTCTTTGGGGAAATCGATGTGATACTCGAGGCCGGGGCGACCGGAGAAGTCGAGCACAACACGCGACAGCGCCTCATCGAGCGGCACATAGGCGTGGCCGTAGCGTGTAATCCCCGCCTTATCGCCGACCGCTTGGCGCAGCGCCTCGCCAAGGCAGATGCCGATGTCTTCAACGGTGTGGTGATCGTCAATCTCGCGATCGCCCTTCGCCTCCACCGTCAGATCGATCAATCCGTGGCGGGCGATCTGCTCCAGCATGTGATCGAGGAAAGGGATCGAGGAGTTGAGCCGTGCGGCTCCGCTGCCATCCAGATCGAGGCTCAGCTTGATGGCTGTCTCTTTGGTGGTACGCTCAATGGCTGCGCTCCGATTCTGCTTCGTGGATTTGCTCATGTTACTCTCCCGTGATCTTGCTCAGCGCGGCCAGCAGCGCATCATTCTCCGCCGCACTGCCGATGGTGATCCGCAAGCAATGTTCCAACAGCCGATCCGCGCCATGCATGTTTTTGATCAAGATATTTTCCGCCTTCAACGCCGCAAACACGGCATCGGCGTCCGCTACCCGCAGTAGCAGGAAATTGGCCTGCGATGGGAAACACTCGATGCCATCCATCGCCGACAGCGCCGCCGCCACCCGTTCGCGCTCGGCACGAATCTCGGCCACCTGCGCTTCGAACTGGTCGAAATGGTCGAGCAGGAAGTTGGCCGAGGCCTGCGTCAAGGCATTGATATTGTACGGCATACGCACCTTGTTGAGGTGGTGGATCTGCTCAGCATCGCCCAGCAGATAGCCCATGCGCAGCCCCGCCCAGCCGATTTTGGAGAAGGTTTTGAGCACCATCACATTCGGCGCAATCAGGTTCGTATGGGTGCGTTCGGAGAAAGAACCATACGCCTCATCGATCACCAACAAGCCATTGAAACTATGAGCGATTTTCTCGATGCGATCCTGCCGCCAGAGATTGCCTGTCGGATTGTTCGGACAGGCGAGAAAGGCCACCTCCGCCTTCTCGCGCGCGCAGACCTGCATGAACTGATCCTCACGCATGGTGAAATCGGCCGCCAGCGGCACCGTCGCCACCGGCCGTTTCAACCACTGCGAAATCATCCGATACATCACAAAGGTCGGCTCCGGCACCACGCATGTGCCGGCATTGGCGGCAATCAGGATCATCTGAATAATCTCGTCCGACCCGTTGCCGAGCAGCACCTGATCAGCATTGACGCCCTCTTTTTTGGCGATCTTCTCGCGCAGCTGGCGCATCTCGGCATCGGGGTAGCGGTTGATCTGCACCTTGGCCAACGCATCGATCCACGCCCGATGCAGCTCAGCCGGCATATCGAACGGATTCTCCATCGCGTCCAGCTTGATCATGCCACGGCTATCCGGCACATGGTAGGCCGATAGCGCCTTAATATCGTTACGAATCATGACTGTTTTC
>JALUXN010000204.1 GCA_027018975.1 Mariprofundaceae bacterium
CGCGGTACGGCCGGCGGCCATGGTGCGGGATGTGATGCAGATGCCGACGACCTCGCGTCACACACTGCAAGTCGCCTGCAGCGCCGTGGATGGCGGCGACATCGCCATCGACTGCCATGCCGGCTGGTCACCGCTGTTGCTGGCCGCACTCGCAGCAGAGGGCGTTGCGGCGATCCAACTGCTCGGCATCGACCGCTGTGCAGATTGCCCCAAACGCTTCGGCGCAACACGCTTGAAGATCATCGAAGCAGAATATCAGACACTGAACCAGGCACTGGGCGTAAAACTGTCGCTGATCCATAGCCAGCCATCCGATAGCCGGACAGCAGATGACACGCCGGCGAACAACCCGCGCAACAGTGAACCGGCACGCCGCGCATTCTTCCGCCAACTGCTGCCATCACTGGTGGAGGGTGCGGCCAAAGCGACCGGCGAAATCACTCAGGCTGCACGCCAGGCGGCATCGTCAAGCAGTGAGCAACCGCGCCCTACACACTCCCCCCTCCCCGTCCGCTTGCAACTGTTTCTGCGCGCTCTGCCGAAATTACAGAGCAATTTCACGCCGCTGCCGGCCACTCCATCACTGCCACTGGGCGCCATGCAAGCCGATGCGCATTGCACCGCCTGCGGAGGCTGTGTCGAGGCGTGCCCGACCCGGGCGCTTGCCACCCGCGCCTTTGGCGCCAATACGATTCTTGAATTTCAAGCCGATCGCTGCATAGGATGCAACCGTTGCATCGCAATCTGTCCGGAGGAGGCGCTCAATGCATTGCCCGGCATCTCGCTGCCGGCCATACTCACCGGCAAAGCGAGGCCGCTCATTATGGTCTCCACACCCGAAGGGGAGCGCAACGCCAGCAGCAAAGGAGTGTAAATCATGTCTGAAAACATCATCCAACCCATACTGTTCAAAAGCCAGAAAAGCGGAGAGAGCGCACCGGCAGAGATGCACGCGATCGACTTCACCCCGCAAGAACAGAAAGCGCGCGGTCTGAAAACCTTGGCGCTCTTCTGGGCGATTGCCATCGTCTGCGTACTGATTCCCATCGCCCACTTTTTTCTCGTCCCCGGATTCCTTATCGGCGGCATCGTCGCCGCCAAACGGCGCTGGGAGCGCGCGCGTGAAGGCATTGAAGCCAACGGCAGTTGCCCGGTTTGCAAACACACCATCCATATCGATCTAGAGAAAAATGGTGAGATTCCCCAGTGGCGCGACTGCCCGGAGTGCGGCGAAGCACTGGAGTTACAGGCCGCAGCGGACAAGGATTAACGCACAACCGCCGCAGCGCATCGATCATCGACCTACAACCGAAATGTGATAGGCATCCCCTCTAGGAGGCGGATCATCAGGATCAGCAGCGCCACGCTCATGATCGCCGCCACGACCAGCCAGATAGTCTTGCGCAGCGATGGTTCAACGGGTTCCGCCAGCTCGGTCGATGGATCGACTGCCGCATCAGCGGCAACCGACGCCCCACTCTGACGACCCCCACTCTGCCGATCCTTCAACCACGCATCGATGTCGCTGGCATGGCCCACGTCCGGCGGCCAGACCAGCTCTTTTTCATCCCCCAAACTGCGCAGCAGTGCGTCATCCATCTGGTGAAAGGCTGCCAGTCCTGCCTGATGATCGATGGGCGGCAGCTGTCGGCGGCGCTCCCGATTACGAAAGCGGAGGATATTGATCCCCACCCAGAGGGGAATCGACACAAATACCCCCGCCACCACCAGCTCCAGCATCTCGACAATATCGCGGATGCGAGCCGGATCATGTTCGGCGAAAAAGAGCCATGCCGCGTTGACCTGGTCGCTCATACCCCATTGAACCGTCGCCAACAGCGGCGAAAACATCCACAACCAGAGCGCCCACATCAGCAGC
>JALUXN010000205.1 GCA_027018975.1 Mariprofundaceae bacterium
CGCAGGCACGCGCGCGGCGCAGGTCTTTGTGACCGCGATCGACAATCGTCTGGGTGTTGGTGATGTCGTGGATGGTGGTCATCGAACCGTGTTTGATACCGATCTGCTCATGCATCACCTTGACCACCGGTGCCAGACAGTTGGTGGTGCAGGAGGCGGCGGTGAGCAGGTGGTGCGTCGCCGGATCATAGTGGTGATCATTGACGCCATAGACCACATTCAGCGCCCCATCGACCGGCGCGGCGACAATCACCTTTTTCACCCCTTGATCGAAATAGGCCTGCAGCTGATCGGCTTTGCGGAATTTGCCGGTCGCCTCGATCACCATATCGCAGCCCGACCAGTCGCACGCACCGATCGCGGCGTGGCTGCTATAGCGCAGCGATTGGCCGTCGATCAGCAGATTGGCGCCATCACCCCGGCAATCATGCTCCCAACGCCCATGCACCGAATCAAACACCAGCAGATGCGCCGATGCCGCAGCATCACAGGCGATCTCGTTGATCTGCACGATCTCAAATGCGCTCGCACCCCAGCCGGCGCGCAAGCCCAATCTGCCCATGCGGCCGAAGCCGTTGATCCCTACCTTGATGGTCATCTCTCCCTCCCTGTTGCTGCCCGATCAGTCCGGGCAGTGCGTATCGTTTCACTGTTTATCACATCATCCTCGGCTCTCGCTCCCGTCATTCCCGCGCAGGCGGGAATCCAAGCTCACACCAGATCGCTCCCCATAAAACGCCAACCCATCCGCGTTCCCCTACTAACAAGCATATAACCCCTGCTGCTTACCCATCATCACCTCTCCCTACACCCAATAGATTCCCGCCTGCGCGGGAATGACGCGGTGGGGCGTAACACTTACACGCCTCACATTTCGCCCGCCGTCATTCCCGAGGGTTTTATCGGGAATCCACGCAGCCATGTCTCCGATAAAGGTATTCGGGCATAGCGAGCGGGTTCATTCAATACGCTGTCGATGATAGACACGAATGTGACAGCCGTGTGTCAGTTTGGGTCACCCTCGCCCGCGCATCGATGCCTCGTACCACGGTTTGGTGCGGTTGACGATGGAGACGATGGAGAGCATCACCGGCACTTCAACCAGTACGCCGACCACGGTGGCCAGCGGTGCGCCGGACTCGAAACCGAACATGGCGATCGCCGCCGCTACCGCCAATTCAAAGAAGTTGGATGCGCCGATCAGCGCCGACGGGGCGGCCACGCAGTGCGCCACGCCGAGCTTCATATTCAGCCAGTAGGCGAGCATCGCATTGAAATAGACCTGCACAATAATCGGGATGGCGAGCAGCAGAATCACCAGCGGCTGGCGGATAATCTGGCCGCCCTGAAAACCGAACAGCAGCACCACCGTCAACAGCAGCGCCGCCGTCGAGATCGGATCCATCAGATGCAAAATCTGCTCCAGCTGACCACGCGCCAGCAGGATGCGCCGCCCGATATAGGCCAGCGCCACCGGAATAACGATATAGATCAGCACCGAGACAAACAGGGTATCCCACGGCACCACCACCGAGGCGACACCCATCAACAGCCCGACAATCGGCGCGAAGGCAACAATCATGATCATATCGTTGAGCGCCACCTGCGACAGCGTGAACTGCGGATGGCCGTCACTCAGCCGCGACCAGACAAAGACCATCGCCGTGCAGGGCGCGGCAGCGAGCAGGATCAGGCCGGCGATATACTCCTTGATCTTGTCCGGCTCCAGCCACGGCGCGAAGAGGTGATCGAGAAAGAGCCAGCCGAGCAGCGCCATCGAGAAGGGTTTGACCAGCCAATTGATCGCCAGCGTCACCCCCACGCCGCGGCGATGTGCCCACACCTCATGCAGTGCGCTGTAATCGATCTTGA
>JALUXN010000206.1 GCA_027018975.1 Mariprofundaceae bacterium
AACGGAGACGCTGGAGGCCGATGCGCTGATTATGGCGGTCGGGCAGGATACCGACACCGGCTTCCTCAAGAATATCGAGGGGATCGAGTTCAACCGCGACGGCACGGTGATTGTCGGACCGAACATGATGACGGGTGCGGCGGGCATCTTCGCCGGCGGTGATATGGTGCCCAGTGAACGCTCCGTCACCATCGCCACCGGCCACGGCAAAAAGGCCGCCCGCCACATCGATGCCTGGCTGCGCGGCGATCAATACCAGCCGCCGGCCAAACACCCCATCGTTGATCACGAAAAGCTGCAACTCTGGTACCGCACCGAAGCGCCCAAGCGCCAGCAGGGGGAGCTTCCACCAGAGCAGCGGCTCGGCGGCTTCGAGGAGATCCTGCAGGGCTTTACAGAGCAGGAGGCACTGTTTGAGGCCAAACGCTGCCTCTCCTGCGGCAACTGCTTCGAGTGTGACGGCTGCTACGGCTCCTGCCCGGAAGATGCGATCATCAAACTCGGCAAGGGCAAGCGCTACCTCTACGACTACGATAAATGCACCGGCTGCGCCGCCTGCTTTGAGCAGTGCCCCTGTCACGCCATTGAGATGGTGAAAGAGTGAGAGGAAATATTCACCGCAGAGCCAATCCTACAGCGACGTGTAGTGGCTTGGACTGCTCGCCCGTCATTGCTTCGTGTAGCTTTTAGGCTACAATTACGACATGCCATTGCCAGTGGAGAAAAAAGAGGTTGAGATTTACTTGGATAGAAATGGAAATGCACCATTTTCCGAGTGGCTCAACAACTTATCTGACATCAAGGGCAAGGCAAAAGTCAGAGAGCGCATCGCCCGCTTGCGCCTAGTCAACATGGGTGATTGCGAAGTCATTGGTGAAGGCGTTTCTGAACTGAGGATTCACTACGGACCCGGCTATCGAGTCTATTTCGGACAGGAAGGCAAAAAGATCGTCGTTCTGCTTTTAGCCGGCGCCAAGAGAACCCAAAAAAAGGACATCAAAGCCGCAAAACAGTACTGGAAAGATTACAAGGAGAGAGCCAATGAGGAGTAAATCATACCGTAACGAACTGCTAGAAAGTCTAAAAAACCCGGCTGAAGCGGCAGCTTATCTGGATGCAGCACTTGAGAGCGGAGACCGCAGTGCTTTTTTATTGGCCGTCAAAGATGTCACCGATGCCAATGGCGGCGTCAAAGAGGTGGCTGCATTGGCACACTTAAATCGCGAAACACTGTACCGCACCCTGTCTGAGAACGGCAACCCAAAATTAACCAGCCTAGATTCCATCCTGCATGCGGTCGGCCTGCGCCTATCGGTGGAGCCTGCCGTCGCCACTTCTGGCATGGCAGCAGGCAACTAATCCAAGCATAGAAAATCCATCCACACTCCGCAACACAAACCAAGCAGAGGACAGACCACCATGACTGATTCCACGAACGCGCAACAGATCACCTTTGATGGCGGTACGGGGGTTGCCCATATCGCCTATAAAGTCTCCGAGCTCTGCTCGATCTATCCGATTACCCCCTCCTCGTCGATGGCGGAGCTGTGCGATGAGTGGTCGTCGGCGGGGGTGAAGAATATCTGGGGGCAGGTGCCGGATGTGGTGGAGATGCAGTCCGAAGGGGGTGCGGCGGGGACAGCGCATGGCGCGCTGCAGGCGGGGGCGCTGACCACTACCTTCACCTCCTCGCAGGGGCTTTTGTTGATGATCCCCAACATGTACAAAATCGCCGGCGAGCTGACCGCCACCGTTTTTCATATCGCTGCCCGGTCGCTGGCCACGCAGGCGCTCTCCATCTTCGGCGACCATCAGGATGTGATGGCCGCCCGCTCCACCGGCTTTGCCATGCTCGCATCCAGTTCGGTGCAG
>JALUXN010000207.1 GCA_027018975.1 Mariprofundaceae bacterium
GGCACGCTGGCCATCTCCGCCCATATTCAGGTGGCCACCATGCAGACGTGGCCGGCTTTATTGGCGCGCTTGATTGCCGATTTGCAGCAACATGGCATCGAACACGCCACACTGCAGCCGGAGATCATGCCGGTCGGTGCCGACTGCCCGTCGCAGCCACCTCAAACGAAGCCATCCACGCCTGCAACTGGCGATTGACCGCGGGCGGGATGGTCACAGAATGGCCGGCCGGTTCAGGAGAGAGATATGTTCAGTCAATTAAGTGAAAAATTAGGCAATATTGCCCACAAACTGCGCGGCGCGGCGCGCGTCTCCGAGGCGGATCTTGATGCCACGCTGCGCGAGATGCGGCTGGTGATGCTGGAAGCGGATGTGGCGCTGCCGGTGGTGCGTCATCTGATGGCCGAGGTGAAGGAGCGAGCGCTGGGCGCGGAGGTCGCCAAGAGCCTGCAGCCGGGGCAGGTGATCATCAAAATCCTCAACGATGTGTTGACCGACCTGCTCGGTGGCCAGCGGCGCGATCTCGAACTCTCCAAGATTCCGTCGGTGATTTTGCTCTGCGGTCTGCAGGGTGCCGGTAAAACGACGACGGCCGGTAAGCTCGCCAAGCTGCTGGTCGGGCAGGGTAAAAAAGTGGCGCTCACGTCGGTCGATGCGACCCGTCCGGCGGCGCGCGAACAGCTACAGGTGCTGGCCGCTCAGGTCGATGTGCCCTATCTCGCCGGCAGCGGCACAACGGCAGCGGAGATGGCCAAGTCGGCGGTGCTGCAGGCCGGGCGCGAGGGGCACCATGTGCTGATTCTCGATACTGCCGGTCGTCAGGTGGTGGATGATGACTTGATGGCCGAGATCAAGGCGGTGGCGCAGGCGGTCGGCGCTACCGAGCGGCTGCTGGTGCTCGATGCGATGACCGGCCAGACGGCGCTCACCATTGCCGAGCAGTTCCACGCCTCCGTCGATATGAGCGGCTGTATCTTGACCAAGACCGATGCGGACATGCGCGGCGGCGCGGCGCTCTCGGTCGCCTTCAGTACCGGTGTGCCGATTCGTTATGTCGGTACCGGCGAGAAGATCGAAGCCTTTGAGCTGTTTGATCCGGCACGTATGGCAGGGCGCATTCTCGGTCAGGGCGATGTGGTCGGGCTGGTGGAGAAGATTCAGGCCAATGTCGATCAGAAGAGTGCTGAAAAAGCAGCCGAGAAGATCAAGAAGGGGCAGTTCGATCTGGGCGATTTCGCCGAGCAGCTGGGGCAGATGCAGAAGATGGGCGGCATGGCCGGCATGCTGAAGATGATGCCCGGCATGAATATTCCCAAAGATGCGCTGGCGCAGATGGATGATAAGCCGATCAAGCGGATGCAGGCGATGGTCTATTCCATGACCCCCAAAGAGCGGCGCTATCCCAAACTGATCAACGGCAGCCGCAAACGCCGCATCGCCAATGGTTCCGGAACCACAGTGCCGGAGATCAACCGCATGCTCAAACAGTTCGCCCAGATGCAGAAGATGATGAAGAAGATGCGCGGTAGCCGTGGCAAACGGATGATGGCGCAGATGATGGGTAAATTCGGCGGTCTCGGTGGCATGGGGGGGATGCCGAAGTTCTAATGCCGCATGGCATCATCCTTCAGCTCAGAGTGCTGGCAAAGAAACGTGTAAAAAAGCGCAGGCGCGATGCCGCTTTCATGGTAAAGTGCGCGCCGATTTTGCAGGGTGTCCGCGGCAATGGCTGCGTCGGATGCCGGAGGTGGATTTGAAACAGGCACTGGAAGAGGCGTTGGCGCAGGCACTGGAACGGCTGTTGGCCGATTATCCGGAGGCGAGTGCGCCGGCGGTGGTGTTGAACCGACCCAAACAGAAGGCGCA
>JALUXN010000208.1 GCA_027018975.1 Mariprofundaceae bacterium
GGCGCTTTTGTCTATGTTACCGATGTGCGCAACAAGCGGGTGCAGAAGTTTACGGCGGATGGTGATTTTGTGTTGGCGTTCGGTCAGCAACAGTTTGAAAAGCCCGGTGGTCTTGGTATCGCCCCGGATGGGACGGTGTGGGTGACCGATTACGATCTGGATCGTATTTTTCATTTTGATCCGAACGGAAAATTGATCTCGGCATGGGGCGCGGCAGGCGATGGAGCAGGTGAGTTTGCCTCGCCGGTGGATGTGGCAGTGAATGCGGCAGGTCAGGTTTATGTGGTCGATCAGTATCACCACCGCATCCAGCAGTTTACGCCGGACGGGCAGTTGATCCGCACATGGGGCAAACAGGGCAAGGTCAATGTGGTGCGTTCGGCGCTGAGTTTTCTGATTCCTGATGGTCGCGAATCCGAGTTCTATTATCCCTCCCGCATTGCAATTGGATCGGATGATCGGGTCTATGTCTCTGATGCCTACAACAATCGTGTGCAGGTGTTTGATGCCGAAGGCCGTTTTCTGCATAGCATCGGCGGCATGGGATTGTGGGGCGGGCGATTCCGTGTCGCATCCGGTATCGCGGCCGCTGCTGATGGCAGCTTGATCGTGGCCGATTTTTACAATAACCGCATTCAGCAGTTCGATCATGCCGGTCGCTTCATCGGCGCATGGGGCGGTCAAGGCGACCGAGCCGGCCAATTCTCCGGCCCGACCGGCGTGGCTGTGGGACGCAAAGGCCGCATCTATGTAGCGGATTGGGGCAATCATCGTATCCAGAGTGTTTTGCCGCAGTGATTGAATGGCTACGGTGCGCGTTGCCGGTGGCAGGAGGCGTTGCATATGGGCGGTTGTGATTGCTATGTCGAGATCGAGCAGGATGAGCATCGGCGGACGCTGATCTGGCTGCTGTCGATCAATGCGGTGATGTTTTGCGTGGAGTTTGTGTTTGTGGTGGCGTGGCCATTATCAGGGATGCATCCGAGGCGAGCATGGCGGAGGTATAGAGCAGAGCCGATATGGCGGTGCATGTCTCTTGCGATCACACGGTTGGCTTTTACGGTGTGGCGATCTGTCAGATTGTGCTGTCGGCCGTGCTTGACCGCTAGAGGGCATTATTGATAATGCGCCGCCTGTTTGACGCGCGGGAGGTCAGATGCAGCAACGCTGGCTGGTGACATTACAGGACCTCTCCGCAGGTGGCAGGCAGTGGGATGCCGACGTGCCGCAGGCGTTGTTAGCAGATGAGAGCGTGGGCGATGTGGCTCCGCTGCGTGATCTGTTGGCGGATATGCATTGGCAGGTGCGCTTGCAGCGCGCAGGTGCGCTGTTTCGCTTGATCGGTAGTTGGCAGGGGGTGATGCGGCGGCAGTGTTGTCGATGCAATGCCCAGTTCGACTGGCAGATGCAGGGCGATACGGCGTGGGCGTTTCAGCTGGGTGAACGGTTGAGCGGTACGGATGATGATGCGAGCGAGTGCGAATATCTGGCGGCGCCGGGTGAGATCAATTTGATCGATATTCTGCGTGAGGATGTGTGGCTATCCTGGCAGGCGGATGTGCTCTGCAGTGCGGCGTGCAAAGGTTTGTGCCAGAGTTGCGGCGCGGATCTGAATCGTGAGACGTGCCACTGTCGCGCCGATGAGAGCGATCATCCGTTTGCGGCGTTGCGCAATTTGCGCATTGAGTAGAAGAGTTGTAACTATTCAGCTACATGCTGGAACTGTTCAGATCGCCCATGGTTTGTTCGATAGCAAGGCGAACACGCGCAGTGTGCTGTTGCACATGAGCATGTTCAACGCAGCTAGCGAGCAAACCGTGGGATGGGATGAATAGTTGCGAAGAGTTTATTTGAGGGCGGAGCGATTCGTCCGGCAGGAGAAGTAAGATGGCAGTACCAAAGAGAAAAACCAGCACCTCCAAGCGCAATATGCGTCGTGCGCACGATCGTATCGTACCGGCCGGCATGTCCGAATGCCCGGAGTGCGGTGCCATGATGCGGCCGCACCACGTCTGCCCGGAGTGTGGCACCTATAAAGGGCGCGAAGTTAAAGCAGCGCTCGACGATTAATTCGTCAACCCAACGATTTGTCTGACTCCGATTCCAGTTTACAAGTAGAGACAGAGCAGCCGGAGGCACCGCACGTGGTGCGGATTCTGGTCGATGGCCATGGCGGCGATGCGGCACCGGAGATGGTGCTGGAGGCGTTGCGTCTGGTGATGGCCAACCCTGCGCGGGTGACTGGTTCATCTGCTGGTTCAACACTGGAGATCGGCATTGTCGGGCAGGTAGAAGTGCTAGAGCCGCTGTTGGCCAGTCACGGGCTGAGCGAGCAGGTGGCACTGGTGGCGGCCGATGCGGTGGTGGGGATGTGCGATTCTCCCTCCCATGCGCTGCGTCGCAAAAAGGGCTCCTCCATGCATGTCGGCGCGGCGATGGTGCGCGATGGCAGTTGGGATGCGTTTGTCAGCGCCGGTAATACCGGTGCGCTGATGGCGATCTCCAAGGTAGTGCTGCGGATGCTGCCGGGGATCGATCGGCCGGCGATCGCGTCGATGATTCCGGCGCTCGATCAGGGGCGCACTTTGATGCTCGATGCCGGCGCCAATTCCGAATGTACCTCCGATCACCTAGTGCAGTTTGCCATTATGGGCTCCTGCTATATGCAGGCGGCTGAAGGGCTCGATGCGCCGCGTGTCGGTCTGCTCAATATCGGCAGTGAAGAGATCAAGGGCACCGATGTGATCAAACTCACCTCGGCCAAATTGAGTGAGACGGATCTCAACTATATTGGCAATGTCGAGGGTACCGATATCTCGACCAATCGTGTCGATGTGGTGGTGTGCGATGGCTTTGTCGGCAATGTCGCCCTCAAGACAATGGAGGGGACGGCGCGCTTCTTGGCGCAGAGCATCAAAGATGAGTTGACCGGCGGCATGCTCTCCAAAGCCGGTGCGCTGTTGGCGCGCGGCGCGCTCAATCGTTTCAAAGATAAGGTTAATCCGGCAAAATATAACGGCGCACCGCTGCTCGGTTTGAACGGCATCGTGGTGAAGAGTCATGGCGGCACGGATGCCGATGGCTTTGTCAGCGCGATTGCTGTGGCCTACAAAGAGGTCAGCGAACACCTGACCGACCGTATCACAACCTCAATTCAGGAGATGGTGGATCTATGAGTCTGGCCTCTGTTCATCTGCGCGGCATCGGCGGCTATCTGCCTGAGCGCGTCATGCATAATCGCGATCTGGAAGCGCTGGTGGATACGACCGATCAGTGGATTGTCGAGCGCACCGGCATCTCGGAGCGCCATATTATCGCGCCGGATCAGATGACCTCCGATCTGGCGGTGGCGGCGGCGCAGGTGGCGTTGGCTGATGCGGGCATGACGATCGACGAGATCGATGCGCTGGTGGTGGCGACGACGACGCCCGATTTTATTTTTCCATCCACCGCGACAGTGGTGCAGGCCAAGTTGGGCGGCAAGGATTTTCCCGCCTGGGATATTCAGGCGGTCTGCTCCGGCTTTGTGTACGGTTTGGCACAGGTGGAGGGGATGATGCGCGCGGGGATGTTCCGGCGCGTGCTGCTGATTGGTGCCGAGGCGATGAGCCGCATTGTTGATTGGAGTGATCGCGGCACCTGCATCCTCTTTGGTGATGGTGCCGGTGCGGTGGTGCTGGAAGCGGGCGAGCCGGATGACGAGAACGGCATGGTCGGTTCAGTTCTGCATGCCGATGGTGCTTATCGCGATCTGCTCAAGGCGAAACATCCGCACACGCCATCGAGTCCGGACCGTGCGAACCATCATCAATCCGCCGATTTTCAAGTCGATTCCGCCGGCAGTGCGGCCGTGGAGATGAAGGGCAACGAAGTGTTCCGCGTGGCCGTCGCCAAACTCGGTGGTGTGGTGAATGAGATCTTGGAGAAATACGCACTGCAGGATGCCGATGTCGATTGGCTGGTGCCGCACCAGGCCAATATCCGCATTATTCAGGCGACAGCGAAAAAGCTGAAGATGGATATGGGTCGGGTGGCGCTCACGGTGGCGCGTCACGGCAATACCTCGTCGGCCAGTGTGCCGCTGGCGCTCTACGATCTCTATCAGAGCGGACGCCTTGAACGGGGGCAGTTGATTCTACTGGAGGCGTTTGCCGGCGGTTTTGCCTGGGGCGCCAATCTGCTGCGCTGGTCAAAATAACCTAGTTAAATCAATATATTGCATGGTGTTTGCGCCATGTTTTCATGCTCTTCTTGCGATGGATTGAAAAAAAATAGCATCGGGGGGTTGAAACGCTATTTTTGCGTTCCTATAAACCGGGCTCCAAATTCAACTCAAAGAGGAGAAACAACGATGGCAACAACAGTCCGTCCTTTACACGATCGTGTGATTGTCCGCCGTTTGGACGAAGATACCAAGTCCGCCGGTGGCATTATTATTCCGGATTCTGCAAAGGAAAAGCCGATTGAAGGCGAAGTGATTTCTGCCGGTAAAGGCAAAATCCTGGAGAACGGTGACGTTCGTCCGCTGGATGTCAAAGCAGGAGACAAAGTGATCTTCTCTAAATATGCAGGAACCGAGATCAAGCTCGATGGCGAAGAGTTCCTGATGATGCGCGAAGACGACATTCTGGGTGTTGTGGAGTAATCACGGCACCTTTTTTCATGCCTGTTTGATGGGCATTGAGTTTCCATCCGCTTCGGCGGTAATTTTTACAGAACACACATAGATAGGAGAAAATAGAATGGCTAAAGACATTCAATTTGGTGAAGACGCACGCGCTCAGATGATGAGCGGTGTGAACAAGCTCGCGAATGCAGTGAAAGTCACCTTGGGTCCGAAAGGGCGCAACGTGGTGCTCGATAAATCTTGGGGCGCACCGAACATCACAAAAGATGGTGTATCTGTGGCAAAAGAGATCGAGCTGGAAGATAAATTTGAAAACATGGGCGCGCAGATGGTCAAAGAGGTGGCCTCTAAGACCGCGGACATCGCTGGTGATGGTACCACCACCGCGACTGTGCTGGCGCAGTCCATCGCCAAAGAGGGCGTTAAAGCAGTGGCTGCCGGCATGAATCCGATGGATCTCAAGCGCGGCATCGATAAAGCTGTGGACGCTGTGGTTGCGCAGCTGGCTGAGCTCTCCAACGAAGTGAAAAATCAGGAAGAGATCGCTCAGGTGGGCACCATCTCTGCCAATGGTGACGCCGAGATCGGCCAGATCATCGCGGATGCGATGGAGAAGGTCGGCAAAGAGGGTGTGATCACTGTGGAAGAGGCGAAAGGTCTGGAGACTGAGCTGGATGTGGTTGAAGGTATGCAGTTCGATCGCGGCTACCTCTCACCATACTTCTGCACCGACACCGAGCGCATGGAAGCCAACCTCGACGATCCGTACATCCTGCTGTTCGAGAAGAAGATCTCCAACATGCGTGAGCTGTTGCCGGTACTCGAGGCGGTTGCCCGCACCGGTAAACCGCTGGTGATTATTGCCGAGGATGTCGAAGGCGAAGCGCTGGCGACACTGGTTGTGAACAAGGTACGCGGTGTGGTCAACGTGGCTGCCATCAAGGCACCGGGCTTCGGCGATCGTCGCAAGGCGATGCTCGAAGATATGGCTATCCTCACCGGTGGTAAGGTGATCACTGAAGAGCTTGGTCTGAAGCTCGAAAATGTGACACTGGAAGATCTCGGTACTGCCAACGCGGTCAAGATCACCAAGGACACCACCACCATCGTCGATGGTAATGGCGACAAGTCTGCGATTGAGGGACGTGTGGCGCTGATCCGCAAGCAGATCGAGGATTCCACCTCCGATTACGACAAAGAGAAGCTGCAGGAGCGTCTGGCGAAGCTCGCTGGCGGTGTTGCCGTGATCAAGGTCGGCGCTGCGACAGAAGTGGCGATGAAAGAGAAGAAGGATCGCGTGGACGATGCACTGCACGCGACCCGTGCCGCAGTCGAAGAGGGTATCGTAGCTGGTGGCGGCGTGGCGTTGATCCGCGCACGTACTGCGCTGGATAGTATCTCTGGCGACAACCATGATCAGGACGCCGGTGTGAATATCGTGCGTCGCGCCCTAGAGGAGCCGCTGCGTCAGATCGTCTCCAACGGTGGCGGCGAAGCCTCTGTGGTGGTCAACGAAGTGGCCAACAACGACGGTCACTACGGCTACAACGCTGCGACGGAAGAGTATGGTGACATGGTCAAGATGGGTGTCATCGATCCGACCAAGGTGACCCGCTCAGCACTGCAGCACGCAGCCTCTATTGCCGGTTTGCTGATCACCACCGAAGCGATGGTTGCCGAGATTCCAAAACCGGAAGCAGCAGCCCCAGCCGGCGGTGACATGGGCGGCATGGGTGGCATGGGCGGTATGATGTAAACTGCCAAGCAAAGTCTCACCAAGATGCAACGAAGCCTGCAAGCCTAGTGTTTGCAGGCTTTTTTGTTGTTTTCGCATCTATTGTGGGCACGAAGTATTGCTTGGAATGGTTGGGTGATTGGCGAAAAAGTGGGGGTAAATGTAGGGTTGCGCGGAGTTGGGTTCGCGATCTGTAAAATTGAATGCTGAGAGCATTTGACAGTCCGCCTTATAACCTCTGGAAATACGGCCACGCCCGCCTATAGTTGCCCAATTTTTAGGCAGAGGCTTCCCTTATGACTTCCCCGCTCCTTCCCGGCTTCCGGCTGGGGGATTTTCAGATTGATACACCGCTGGTGCTGGCGCCGATGGCGGGCATTACCGATCTGCCGTTTCGCCGTATCTGCAAACGCTTCGGCGTTGGGCTGGTGGTGACGGAGATGATCGCTTCGCGCGCGGTCGATATGGGGCGTGAGCGTACCCTGCGCATGGCCGAGCTGGATGACGATGAGCACCCGGTCGCCATCCAGATTGCCGGTTCTGATCCGAAATTTGTCACTGAGGCGGCGCGCTGGGCAGCGGGGCGTGGGGCGGATTTTATCGATATCAACATGGGCTGCCCGGTCAAGAAGATCTGCAAACAGATTGCGGGCTCGGCGATGCTCAAGGATGAAGCGCTGGTTGCCCGCGTGCTGGAGGCGGTGGTCGCCAGTGTCGATCTGCCGGTGACATTGAAGATTCGCACCGGCTGGGATGAAAAGTCCAAAAACGTGGCGCGCATCGCCCGTATTGCCGAGGAGAGCGGTATCCAGATGCTCACCGTGCATGGCCGCACGCGCGCGCAGATGTTCAATGGCCACGCCAACTGGGCGGATATTGGCGCGGCCAAGGCGGCGGTATCGATTCCGGTGATCGGCAATGGCGATATTGTCGATGCGGCCTCGGCGCGCGAGATGATTCGCATCTCCGGTTGTGACGGCGTGATGGTCGGGCGCGCCGTGCAGGGCAATCCGTGGGTGCTGGGCGAGATCCATGCGGCGCTGACCGGTGCCACACCGCCGCCGCCACCGACAGCCGCCGAGCGTTGGATGATCGTCAGTGAACATCTGGACAACCTCGCCGCCCACCACGGCGTCCACTGCGCCGCCAAGCTCGCCCGCAAGCATGTGCTCTGGTACAGCAAAGGACTACGCGGCTCGGCGGAGTTTCGCGCCCGTTTCCAGCAGTTGACCGATTGGCAGGCCATGCTCGACTGCGCCGCCGGTTACTTCCTCGGCCTCGGCGAACATGTGCATCTGCACGAGCTGCAGGCCGCCTGACGATGCCGATCCAATCGTTGCCGGAGTCGGTACAGCTCGAACAGGTGCCGCTGGCTATTTTGCCGCTGCCGATGCTGCTGCTCAGCGAGGATGGGCGCATCACCCGCGCCAATCTGCTGGCGCAGGAGACGCTCTGTAAATCGGAGCGCCAGCTCAACGGCCTGCAACTGCCCGACCTCTTCGCGCCGGTCGGCGAGATTGAGCGCTTGATGGCGCTGCTTACCCCTTATGGCGGTGGTGCTTCCGATCATCAACTCTGCATGCGCGCCAATGGTATGCCGATCTCGCTGCATCTGGGCATGCACCACGCCGGCATCGCTGCCATTTTTGTGCCGGAGGCGCAGCGCGCCGAGGTGGAGCGCCATGCCAAACGGCACGAAATGGCCGAGGCGGTCGCCCGCATTGCGCTGGAGATGGCGCATGAGGTAAAGAACCCGCTTGCCGCCCTGCGCGGCGCCAGTCAATGGCTCTCCGAGCAGCCGCTGCCGGGCGATGCGCGCGAAGCGGTGGGGCAGATCCTCACTGGCGTGGATCGCATCAAGGAGCGGATCGATGCCTTTTTGCAGGTCGGCCCGCGCGCCGCTGTGCAGATGGAGCGCACCAACATTCACAAACTGATCCATGAGGTCAGCCAGCAGCCGGACGGCATCTATGTTAGCCATGTGTTCGACCCGAGCCTCCCAGAGATCATGGCGCACACCAATCGGCTGCAGCAGGCGCTGGAGAATCTCTGGCAGAATGCTGTGGAGGCGGCGGAGAGAAAAATCGAGTGGCAGACCCGCATGGCGCCGCTGGCGCATCTGGCCGGATACGATGGACAGATTGTGGAGATCTCCATCACCAACGATGGCGCCACCATTCCGGCGCAGCTGCGTGACCGCCTCTTTGAGCCCTATGTGACCGGCAAAACACGCGGCAGCGGCCTCGGTCTGGCGCTGGTTGAGCGGGTGATGCTTGAGCATGGTGGCAAGGTGAATGTGAAGAGTGAACAGGGGCGCACCACGCTGACGCTGCATCTACCGGTCCAGCGCGCCGCTACGGAGAACAAGGAGAAACACGAGGAGAGGCGCCAATGAAGGCACTGATTATCGATGATGATGAAGGCATCCGCTGGATTCTCGACCGCGTACTGCGCGAGGCGGGGGTGGATGTGCTGCAGGCCGGCGCCATTAGCGAGGCCGAGCAGACGCTGGCCGAGCATGAGGTCGATCTGATCTTCCTCGATGTCTATCTGCCCGACGGCAACGGCATGGATTTCCTTGCCAGCGGCAAATTATCGGCGCCTGTAGTGATGTTGACCGCCGAGACCACCTTCGGCCATGCCGCCGAGGCCTACCGGATCGGGGCGATGGAGTATCTGCCGAAGCCGTTCGATCTCGATGAGGTGCGTCAGCTGGTGCAGCGCGTACAGCCGCAGCCGGCAGCGCAGGCGGAGTCACGCAGCTCACCCGATCCGCACACCGATGAAGCCGATACGACAAGCGAGGCGCTGATTATCGGCCGCAGTCCGGCGATGCAGCAGATGTTCCGTACCCTCGGGCGGGTCGCCTCATCCGACCTGACCGTACTGATCACCGGCGAATCGGGTACCGGCAAGGAGATGGTCGCCAAAACGCTGCATGAGCGCAGTCAACGCGCCGGCAAGCCGTTTATCGCCATCAACACCGCCGCCATCCCCGCCGATCTACTGGAGTCGGAGCTCTTCGGCCATGAAAAGGGAGCGTTTACGGGCGCAGACAAACGGCGCGCCGGACGCTTCGAGCAGGCCGACGGTGGCACGCTCTTTCTCGATGAGATCGGCGACATGCCGGCGCCGCTGCAGGCGAAGCTATTGCGCGTGCTTGAGGAGGGACGGGTGCAGCGGGTCGGCGGCAGTGAGTCGAAAATCGTCAATGTGCGCCTGCTCGCCGCCACCCACCAACACCTGCCGGAGAAGATTGCCCGGGGTGAGTTCCGCGAGGATCTCTACTATCGGCTGAATGTGATTCCGGTCGAAATTCCACCGCTGCGCGACCGCCGCGATGATATTCCGGCGCTCGCCGCGCATCTGCTTGATCAGGCGGTTACCGAGCTGGGGATGGATGCGCCGATCCTGCTCGATGAGGCGGTCTCTCTGCTCTGCCGCCACGACTGGCCGGGCAACGTGCGCGAGCTGAAGAATGTGATGCGGCGTCTGGCCGTGTTGACGCCGGGGGCAAGCATCACCCTCTCCGATGTGGCGCTGGCGCTCGGTAATGTCGGCAATGCGTCGATGGAGGAGGAGACGCTGGCGCAGTCGGTGACCCGCTGCACGCGCCAATATCTGCACCAGCTCGGCTACGCCAAAGCGACCAACCTGCATCAATATCTGCTCGAACAGATGGAGCCGGCGCTGCTGGAGATTGCGCTGGAGCAGTGTCGCGGCAATCAGATCAAAGTGGCAGAGATGCTCGGCCTGAACCGCAACACAGTACGCAAGCTGCTGCGCAAATACAGCATCGACCCCGCCGACTTCCGATAGCCACGCCTCACCCCTCACCCCTGACGCCTCACCCCTTGCTCACATCCACCCCCGCTGCATAGCCGGATGACCACGCCCACTGAAAATTAAAGCCGCCCAGATGCCCCGTCACATCGACCACCTCGCCAATGAAATAGAGGTTGGGCACGTGTCGGCTCATCATCGTTTTGGAGGAGAGATCGCGGGTGTCCACGCCGCCGCAGGTGACCTCGGCGGTGCGATAGCCCTCCGTACCGCTCGGTTTGAGCTGCCAGTGGTGCAGATCGTCATCGAGCTGTTGGATCTGCGTCGGCGTCAATTGGTTCAGGCGTTGTTCCGCATCAAATTTCGCTTGCAACAGCAGTTTTGCCAGCCGTTTGGGCAGCCGCTCGGAGAGCGCCGTCAACAGCTGGATGCGCGGCTGCTGCGCGCGCTTTTGTCGCAACCATGCCATGACATCCACGCCCGGCAGCAGATCGATCGTCATCACCTCGCCCGGCTGCCAATAGGAGGAGATCTGCAGAATGGCGGGACCGGAGAGACCGCGATGGGTAAAGAGCATCGCCTCCTCGAACTGCTGCCGGCCACAGCTGACCCGCACATCCAGCGATATGCCGGCCAAGCGTTGCAGTGCTGCCTTCTCCCGGCCGCTGAAGGTGAACGGCACCAGCCCC
>JALUXN010000209.1 GCA_027018975.1 Mariprofundaceae bacterium
CGCGTTAGATGCATAGAATCGATTGCTAACTATTTATCAGCCGGTCTATGAGCGCAAGGGTTGCAAACGATCGCGTCATCCCCGAATGGCTCTATCGGGGTTTCATGGCTGCGCGGATTGCCGACACCGCCTTCGGATGGCCATTTTGATGTGCTTGCCCTGCGGCAGTCATCTCAGTGGGTGGCTTGCGGTTGATCCGTCTGTTTGCTGCGGATGAAGCGAACCATGGCGTCGATCTCTTGCTCGGAGAGCTTCTTTTTCCACGCCGGCATCATGCCCCGGCCATGCGTGATGGTGTTTTTCAGATATTGCGGGTCATGGCTCATGTTTTTGAATGCTGGCCCGATGAAGTTGGCTTCAAAGAAGTGGCACATATGGCACTTGCTGTTGAAGATCGATTGGGCGATGGATTCTGATTCGGATGATTGGGCGGCGTGGAGGGGGTGAGCGGCGAGGAAGAGGGTGATGCAGACGGCGGTTAGCTGGCGCGGTGTGACTATGTTGGGTGAAACTCTATGTGGATGCATGACGCGCTCCTGTGATGGGTGTGTTTTGCTATCTCGCTAAATAGCCCATCGTCCGCCCAGTGTGAAAGCCTTGGGCGGACGATGAAGCGGAACCGGATCTATTTTAGACCTTTGAGGAATGCAATGATTTCATCGGCTTTGGCGCCTTTGACATGCTGTGGCCCCATTTTGGTCTTGGCTTTGGGGTTGCCGGTAAATTTCTTGACGGCTTTGCGGCTATCGAGCATCCAGGCGCGCAGATGCTCTTCATCCCATACCCAGGGTTCACCCTTGATATACTTGGTGAATTTGTATTTGTAACCGGCATGGGTGCCGGCTGTTCTACCAAATACGCCCTTCAGCCCGGGGCCGTTTTTGTTTTTGTCTGTGAAGCTATGGCAGGACTTGCAGCGTGACTCGGCGCCGGCGTGGGCTGCCACCGGCAGTGATACGCTCACCAGCATGGCTGCAACGCTTGCGATCATTACGGTTTTTTTCATGATTCTCTCCTTTTTTTGCGTGATATTACCCTGTCGAACAGGGTAACAAATTGTAGCAGGGTGGACAGGAGTGATGCCTGCACTCACCTCGCATTTAGTGCTCCACATCCTTCCAGACGGCGCGTTTCAGCAGCCAGAAGATGAAGGTGAGCACAATCAGAAACAGCATCACCCACTTGCCGATGGCGTGGCGTTCGATCTGGTGCGGGTCACCGACGAAGGTGAGGAAGGAGGCGACTGCTTGCGCCTGATCGAGCAGATCCTGCTCATCTTCCGGATCGTGATCGATCCAGCCGAGCGGGTCGGCCATGGCGATGCGGTGGCCGGGGAAGTAGATGTTGTAGTTGCCGTCGTCGATGCGCCCTTTTGGATCGTGTGCAAAACCGGTCAGCAGCGAATAGACGTAGGCGCCTTTGCCCTCACGGGCGCGTGCCATGAGTGACAGGTCGGGCGGCACCGTGCCGTAGCTCTCTTTGGCTTCGGCGGCGGTGAGCGAAGTCATGATGCGCGCATTCAATGGCGCATCGTCACGCATGTCATCCACATCTTCGCGGCTTAAGCCGATTTCCGGATAGTCCATGAGATTTTTCCACGTCATGTAGCGCAGTGAGTGGCAGCCCATGCAGACGTCGATATAGACATGCAGTCCTTTCTGCAGCGTGGCTTGATCGAGTTTGATCTCCACCTGCTTTAGCGGTACCGACTCCTCGGCATGGAGCAGCGCGGCGCCACTGGTCAGGCAGAGTGTGAGCAGCAGCTTGGTGATGATCTGTTTCATCTTACACATCCTCCGGCAACGGTTGGGTTTTCTCGAATTTATGCACAAACGGCAGGAGGAAGAAGAAGGCGAA
>JALUXN010000210.1 GCA_027018975.1 Mariprofundaceae bacterium
AAAATGGCGACTACTACTGGGTGCAGGCCAATGTCACACCCATCATCAAAAATGGCCATGTCACCGGCTATGTCTCTGTGCGCACCAAGCCAACCCGCCAACAGATCGAAGAGGCCGATGCGCTCTACCGCGCCATCAACGCGGGCAAGGTAACACTCGGCAAACAAACCCTGCTGCAAAAGCTCAACTTCGTCAGCCGCATGAAAATCTGGCAGAAGATCGCGGCTACACTGCTGCTCACTGCAGCCCTGCTCTCTGTCTCATGGTTTATCGCCCTCAAGGGGATGCAGACATCCAATGATGGTGTACAGATGGCCAACAACGATCGCGCGGTGGCGTTGGCCGCTGCCGATATCAATAGCTCGATTCTCTCCATGATGGTGGATCTCAAAAAGGCGCAGAGTATTCTCGATAAAGAGGCGTTTGATGCCGCCCATGTCACTATCACCAAAGAGATCGCCGATATTGAGAAATTGATCGACAAGATCGAACATGCCGATCTCGGTGATCAGGAGCGCGCTGCAGCAACCAGCTACATCAAAGCGACGCACGACTATGTTGATCATACCATCAAACCGGCGGATAAAGCGATGGTCGCCGAGGATTACGGCACCTTTGGCACCTACGTGGTCAATCTCAATAACGAGGCTTTCCACGCAGTAGAAGAAACAGCCCTGAGTTTCCGCGAGGTTCAAGACAAAACCAGCAAAGCGGAGGCTGCCGAAGCGCAGGCGGATTTCCTCTCCATCCGCAATGCCTCCACCATTTCAGTGGCCATTTCGCTGCTGCTTGCACTGATCTTCTCGGTAATCCTGATCCGCAGCTTCAGCCGTCGCCTGCGCTACACCACAGAAAAACTCGCCCAAATTGCCGAAGGCAACTACTTCGACTGGGTCGAGATCGATAACAGCGACGAGATCGGCAAGATGCTCGCAGGCCTAAAATCGATGCAGATTCGTCAGGGTTATGAGATGCAGCTGATCAATGAACGTGCCGAGGGTGCACTACGCATCAAAACAGCACTTGATCAGGTCTCCGGCAATGTGATGATGGCCGATGAGAATTACAACATCATCTACATGAATAAGGCCGTGGAACAGCTCATGCGTAATAGCAGCGAGGAGCTCCGCAAACAACTGCCTGATTTTGATGCCGACAAGCTGATCGGTAGCAGTATCGACATCTTCCACAGAGATGCCTCTCATCAGCGTCGCATTCTTGATGGTCTGACTGCACCTTACGAATCTGATGACATCACTATTGGTAATGTCACCGTTAAAGTGATTGCCAGTCCGGTATTCAATGAGGCGGGCGAACGCATCGCAACCGTCACCGAATGGATCGACCGCACAGCAGAAGTGGCCGCCGAACAAGATGTGGCATCCATTGTGGAGGCCGTCAAAGCAGGTGACCTAACTCAACGCATATCCCTGGAAGGTAAAACCGGTTTCTTTGTTGATCTATCCAAAGGACTCAATGAACTCACTGATACTATTGAGCGAGGCATGGATGACATTGCCAAGGGCTTGGCTGCACTGGAAAGTGGCGATCTTACCTACCGTATCACCAATGAATATCAGGGCACATTTGATGAACTGAAACAGGCCAACAACAACACAGCCGAAAAACTGGCTGATGTAGTTGGCAACATCATTGAAGCGGCAGCAGAAGTGGATGGCGGCTCCGGCGAGATTGCCGAGGGCAACAACACCCTCTCCAACCGTACGCAGGAGCAGGCGGCAGCACTCGAAGAGACCGCTGCCAGCATCGAAGAGATCACCGGCACGGTGCAGCAGACGGCCGATAACTCACGGCAAGCCAATCAGCTCGCCGTCGATGCACGCGAGCAGGCCGAGAATGGCGGCAAGGTCGCCGAGCAAGCGGTGGCAGCGATGGGCAACATCAGCGCCAGCAGCCGCAAGATCTCCGACATCATCGGTGTGATCGACGAGATCGCCTTCCAGACCAATCTGCTGGCACTCAACGCGGCAGTAGAGGCAGCACGCGCCGGTGAGCAGGGTCGCGGCTTCGCCGTGGTGGCTGCCGAGGTGCGTTCACTCGCCCAGCGCTCCGCCGAAGCAGCCAAAGAGATCAAGACACTGATCAACCAGAGTGTCGAGAGTGTCGATGCCGGCAGCAAGCTGGTCGATGAGTCGGGTGAAGCACTGCAGGCCATTGTCAGCTCGGTCGCCAAGGTGAGCGACATTATCGCCGAAATCGCTGCCGCCAGCACCGAGCAGACCGCCGGTATCGATCAGATCAACAAGGCGATCGCCCAGCTCGACTCCGGCACCCAGCAGAATACCGCACTGGTCGAAGAGTCCGCCGCTGCCAGCCAGCGACTGAGTGATCAGGCCAATCAGCTGCGTCAGCAGGTGGCGATCTTCAAGCTCGGCGAACAGACCAGCACACCGCGCGCACCACGCACCGCCCGTCCGGCGGCGCGTCCACAGGCAGCGCCGCAGCCTGCACCACGTCCGGCTCCGAATCCGGCTCCCAAGGCGCGCAACAATCCACCCCAGCCGGAAGGCGATGTGTGGGAAGAATTTTAGGGGGCAGCCGTGATTGATGAAGGTGAAGCGAAACAGACGAGTGTCGAAGAGGCGGTCGGATGGATCAAAGCGGAGACTGCTGCGGCAGATGCCGATGGTTCCACGGCTGAAGCAGATGCACCGGTCAGCGGCGAGATCACGCTGGAGGGGAGCCTGACCATTGCCGAGGCGGAAGCGATGCATCTCCAGCTCTCGCAGATCCTCAATGCCAATGTCGATATCACCATCGAGGCGGAGGCGCTCAGCCGCGTCGATACGGCCGGCACACAACTGATCTATGCATTTGTCAAAGAGGCGAAGAATCGATCCCTCTCGCTGACCTGGAAATCGCAGTCCGATGCGCTGGCGGAGTGTGCCGCCACGCTCGGGCTCACCGAGGGCATGGGATTTTAACGCATGCCCCATCAAAAGCGCGAATTCTCCTTCGCTCGCAAGGATTTCAACCGGCTGTGCGAGCTGGTCAACGAACATACCGGCATCCAGCTCGGCGATGGCAAGGAGGATATGCTCTATGGCCGTATCTCCCGCCGCCTGCGCCAGCTGGGGCTGCCCTCGTTTGCCGCCTATATTCAGCTGCTGGAGAGTGATCGCGCCGAAGAGGAGATCGAAGATTTCGTCAATGCGGTGACCACCAACCTCACCTCCTTCTTTCGCGAAAAACACCATTTCGATTATCTGCGTGACTCACTGTTGCCGGAGCTGATGCGGCGCAACCGTGTCTCCCACCGCATCCGCATCTGGTCGGCCGGCTGCTCCACCGGCGAGGAGCCATACTCCATCGCCATGATGGTCGCCGAAGTGGTGCCGAAAGATTGGGATGTAAAAATCCTCGCCACCGATCTCGATACCGATGTACTGGCGCACGGCGAACGCGGCGTCTATGACATCGGCCGCGTCGAGAGTGTCGATAAAGCGACAGTCAAACGCTGGTTCATGAAGAATCGCAAAGATGATCCGACGCATGTGAAGGTGCGCCCCGAGCTGCAGCGGCTGATCCATTTCCGCCAACTCAATCTGCTGCAGCCGTGGCCGATGAAGGGGCCGCTGGATATCATCTTCTGCCGCAATGTGATCATCTATTTCGATGTGCCGACCAAGCAGATGCTGGTCAACCGCTATGCCGACCTGCTCGGCGAGGGCGGCCACCTCTTCCTTGGCCACTCCGAGGCGATGCACAATATCAGCAACCGATTCACGCTCAGCGGCAAATCGGTCTATATCAAGGCGAATCAGTAATGGCTATCCCTGTCGAATCGCGCCTGCCGGGCTTTGAGCATATCAACACCTATTTCGATACGGTGCACAATATCGCCACCGCCAAACTGCTGCCGGGCGAGTATTACGTCACCGCCCGCCCCGAAGCGGTGGTCACCGTGCTCGGCTCCTGTGTCGCCGCCTGCATCCGCGATCGGGTCTTCGGCATCGGCGGCATGAACCACTTTATGCTGCCCATCCATGAGGGTGACCGGAAAAACTGGCAACACGGACCGGTCGATAACATCACCCGCTTCGGCAACTACGCCATGGAGCACCTGATCAACACCATCCTCTCACACGGCGGCATGCGCAAAAACCTGGAGGTCAAACTCTTCGGCGGCGCGCGCATCGTCAAAGGGCTCTCCGATATTGGCGACTGCAATGTGCAGTTCGTCCTCAACTATCTGCAAGAAGAGAACATCCCCGTTGTCTCGCATGACCTCAACGGCAACTATCCGCGCAAAGTCTATTATTTCCCCAAAACAGGGCGGGTGATGATGAAGAAGCTGGAGAGCATCCGCACCGACACCGTCATCGAGCGCGAGAAGAATTACTTCCGCAAGATCGAAACCGAACCGGTCAGCGGCGAGGTGGATCTGTTTTGACGCAAGTGATCAACAGACCCAACACGCCGCGAGGGAGCAAGCATGGCTAAAATCAAAGTCCTCATTGTGGATGACTCGGCACTGGTGCGCCAACTGCTGACCAAGATCCTGGAGAGCGCCAACGACATCGAGGTGGTCGGCACCGCGCAGGACCCCTTCATCGCTCGCAACAAGATCAAGGAACTCAAACCGGATGTGTTGACGCTCGATGTCGAGATGCCGCGCATGGACGGGCTCACCTTCCTCTCCAACTTGATGCGCCTGCATCCGATGCCGGTGGTGATGGTCTCTTCGCTCACTCAAAAGGGAGCGGATGTGACACTGGATGCGCTCGATATCGGCGCCGTTGACTTTGTTGCCAAGCCCTCCGCGCTCGGCTCCGGTCTGGAGGCGTATGCCGATGAGATTATCGGCAAGGTGCGCATGGCCGCCAAGGTGCATGTGCATGCCAGAACCCGCCATCCGGCCAAGGCGACGGCTGCCACAGAGGACAGTGTTCCGGCCAACCAGAGCGCCGATGCAGTGCTGGCCAAACGCACGGGGCGTTCACACTTCTCCACCACCGAGAAGATTGTCGCTCTCGGCGCCTCCACCGGTGGCACACAGGCGACACCGGAGGTGCTGCAGGCGCTCCCTTCCGGCTTCCCCGCCATTGTCATCAGCCAACACCTGCCGGCCGCCTTCAGCGAATCCTACGCCAAGCGGATGGACGGCATCTGCCAAATGCGTGTCAAACTGGCCGAGCATGGCGAACAGATTATCCCCGGCCACATCTATCTGGCACCGGGCGAACAGCATCTGCTGGTCAAACGCGATGGCGCACGCTATATCTGCCACCTCAACGATGGCCCGCGCGTCAACCGCCACCGCCCGTCGGTCGATGTGATGTTCCGCTCGGTGGCGCAGAATGTCGGCCCCAATGCAGTCGGCGTGATGCTCACCGGCATGGGTAACGATGGCGCGCAGGGGATGAAAGAGATGCTCGATGCGGGCGCACATACCATTATTCAGGATGAAGCCACCAGCGTGGTCTGGGGTATGCCGGGCGCAGCCTATAAACTGGGGGCTGCCAAAGAGGTCAAAGCACTGGACAAAATCGCCCAAGCGATGATGGCCAGTCTGAAATAGCGAGGTTCCACCATGACAGATTCCAACACCAATCCCGGCAACACACTCACCCAACAGATGTCCACCATCTTCTACGACATTCAGCAGAGTGTCGCCAGCGAGGTCGATGCCATTCGCGGCCAGACCGATCAGATCAAATCGCTGCTCGAAGATGCCATCGCCTCGCTGCATGAGGCATTCGGCTCGATCCACACCGCCACCGAGGCGCAGATGAAGACAATGACCGCGCTGATGATGCAGGTGGTCGGTGCCGAGAATGAGCAGAATATCTTCCAGCAGGCGGAGAGCGCCAGCGCTATCCTCACCGAACTGGTCGAGACGCTGCTGCAGAGCAGCAAAAACAACCTGCGCGCCCTCACCGCCATGGATCAGGTGCGCCAGCGTCTGGAGGCGCAGGATAAACTCCGCCAGAAAAAAGATGCCACGCTCGCCGAACTGCTGGAACTCTGCGATCAGGATGCCCCCGATATGACACGCATCCACGCCCTCTCCACCACCCTGCGCGAACAACAGCAGCAGCAAGATGCCTTCGCCAGCGAGACGGTCGCGCTGTTCAAAAAGGCGCACCGTTTGATCGATAAGGTCGCCTCGCACGACATGGATGAGGTCTTCGCATCCAAGGAGAAGGTGGAGAAGATTGTCGAGCACTTCTTCGCCATCAATAATTTCGTCTCCGAACGACGCGCCACCGTATCACAGGATAATGCCGAGATACGCCAACAGCTCGGTGCCGCCATCCGCGCCCTGCAGTTCGAAGATATTTCACGCCAGAGCCTCAGCTATACCGATCGTCACCTCGATCGCATGGAGGGGATGCTGGCCATCCTCACCGATGGCCTGAAAGAGCTCGATCAAACCGACCTGACTGCCGAAGCGTACCTCGACCGCATCACCGCGCTGCACGCGGCGATGATTGCCTACCATGAATCCCTGCATCTGGAGGATAGTAATCCGGTCTCCCAGGAGAGCATGGACGAAGGCGATATCGATCTCTTTTAATACCCCGGCGATCATCGCTTCACACTGTTTCTCTTCCACGCATGGTCAGCAAAGCCACCACGTCATCCCCAAACGCCTCGGTCGAGCCGTTCATCCCCGAGTGTCTCTATCTGGCCGTCATCCCCGAGTGCCTCTATCGGGCCGTCATCCCCGAGTACCTCTATCGGGCCGTCATCCCCGAGTGCCTCTATCGAGCCGTCATCCCCGAGTGCCTCTATCGGGGACCCATTGCTGCGTGGATTCCCGACACAATCCTCAGGAGCGACCGATTGTTGATGCGATTGCCCTACCCAACAGATAGAAACAGTGGAGTGGCAGCCCGCTTTCCGCTACACTGCCTGCATTCAATGACACGGGAGCAGAGTAGCGCACGCAAGCAAGGGAGGGGGTCATGAGCAAGAGGGGTTGCACCGATCACGCACACGGCTGCAATATGTGCCACAGCATTGTCGCACTGACCGCCCAGGCTTCGCTGCACCACCTGCAGGATGCACTGCTACAGCAGCTCAAAGCCACCACCAGTGCTGTCCATGTCAGCACCTTTCAGGTGCAGCAGGAGCAAAACAAGCAAGAGCAGAACGCCAGCGCCCGCAAACAGAGCCTCCGCCTACTCCCCCATCATCAACCAAGCGGCTACGACCCGCACCACGATCCGCACCAACTGGCGCACGAAACACCCCTGCAGCGCGCCATCCAGCAGCACACCATCGAACACCAACATGATCATCTGCATCGCTATTTCATGCCGGTCACGCGCAAGCAGGATCGCCTCGATCTATGGGTGCTGGACTACCGAGATGCCCTCACGCCGGAGGAGCAGACACGCTTGAACCTGCTGGCCGAAGTCTATACCCACTGCGATGCCCATATCAGCATGCACCGCCACGACTCTCTGACCGGTCTGCAGAACCGCAAAGCGCTCACCGAGAAGATCACCATGCTGCTCAAAAGCAGGGCGCAAAACCGGCGCCGCAAGCGCGATCAGGATCACCTCCCCTTCCTCGCCATTATCGACATCGACTTCTTCAAACGCATCAACGACACCTTCGGCCACCTCTACGGCGACGAGGTACTCCTGCTGCTGGCAGGATTGATGAAACAGAGCTTTCGCGATAACGATAACCTCTATCGCTATGGCGGTGAGGAGTTCGTCGCGCTGGTCGATGCCGCTACAGAGGAGACAGCGATGCTGGCGCTCGATCGCTTCCGCCAATGTGTCGATCAATACGAATTCCCGCAGGTCGGCCATATCAGTGTCAGTATCGGCTTTGTGGCACTGCAGAACGACTCCCTGCCCACCACGCTCTTTGACCGTGCCGACCAGGCGCTCTACTATGCCAAAGAGCATGGTCGCAATCAGACCTGCTCCTACCAGCGCCTCAAGCAGGCCGGCTTGCTCGCCGATAAAGAGCTCAATGTTGACAGTGAGTTGTTTGAATGACCGCCTCCCCGATCCAGATTGAGATACCGCTCTCGCCGCCGCTGGCCATCATGGCTTACCACAAAACGCTGCAGCTGCTGCAGCTGCTGGAGATTGAGCCGCTCAAATGCGAGAGCCTTGCCAATCGCATCGCGCAGACCGTCGTAGCCAGCGCCAACCCATCGCGCGATGAAGCCAGCGTCTGCCTGACCATCAACAGCGACGACACGCCGCAGCTGAGCATCACCGTCAATGCAACCGCACTGCAGGAACGTATCTCTCTCGCTCAGTTGCCCGACCCTGCCACACTGGCCGGCATCGCGGAGAAAGCGCTGCAAAACAGCTACCCACAGCTACTGCAGCTGATTCACCATCACCACCAGAACCAGCTCAAACAGCACCGCCAATGGCGTGAACGCGCCGGTCAACTGTCACTGGAGATGAAGCGGCAGACCCAATCGCTGCAGTATCAGACCATGCACGACACACTCACCGGACTGCCCAATCGCCGCCAGCTCTTCGCCCGCACCCGAGAAACCTTTATGCTCGCTTCACGGCAACAGATTAAATGCGCGCTGGTTCTCATGGATCTCAACGATTTCAAAGAGATCAACGACTCCCTCGGTCATCAGGCCGGCGATCGGCTGCTGCAGGAGGTGAGCCAGCGGCTGCGGGGCACCATCCGCCAGACCGATATTCTGGCGCGACTCGGCGGTGATGAGTTCGCCACCCTGCTGACCAACTGCGATGCCCAGCACGCCGCCAAGCTAGCCGAAAAGATCCACACCATCTTCGACCGCCCCTTCGAACACGAAGACACCCACATCACCATCAGCGCCAGTATCGGCATCACCGAATTTCCAACCCATGGTGAAGAGCTCGACACGCTCATGCGTAAAGCGGATGTGGCCATGTACTACGCCAAAGAGAATGAACTGAACTACAGCATCTATGATGTCATGCAGGACAAACACAGCCTCGAACGCATGACCATGCTCAAGGACCTGAACAGCGCCATCAAAACCGACGGCATGGAGCTATACTACCAGCCGCAGGTCGGCATGAAGGGTAAGGACAAACGCCTCTCCGCCGAGGCGCTGATTCGCTGGAACCATCCCGAACGCGGCATGGTCTTCCCCGATCAATTTATCCCGCTGGCCGAGGACTCCGGTTTGGTTCTGCCGATGACCTGGTGGGTACTCAAAACAGCCATGAAACAGTGTGTTGCTTGGCATCGTGATGGGCTGCCGGTCAATGTATCGATCAATATCCCGGCAGATTTCCTGCATGAGGAGCGCATCGTGGAGCGCATCCGCGACTACATGACGCACTATCAGCTGCCACCCAATGCCTTCGCACTGGAGATCACCGAAAACATGCTGATGAGCGACCCGTGCCACGCCTCGAATATCCTCAAAGAGATCCATGCGCTCGGCATCGATGTCTCCATCGACGATTTCGGCACCGGCTACTCATCGCTCGCCTACCTCAAACATATCGATCTCGATGAGCTGAAAATCGACCGCTCCTTTGTCGTCGGCATGAGCGAACACAACAACGACGCGGTGATCGTCAACACTGTGATCAGTATGGCGCACCACATGGGCTTGCGCGTGGTCGCAGAGGGTGCCGAGAGCCGCGAGGATTGGGATCGACTCGATCAGATGGGCTGCGATATTATTCAAGGATATTTCATCAGTCGCCCACAACCGCTGGAGGAGGTAACCGCCTGGTTCAAGCAGTTTTCCGATCAGGGGTTAATATTGAAGGCGTAGCGCGCTGGTAGGAGGGGACACCGTGGACGAAGCGACAAGAAAAGCCATTGAGGCGATGCAAAAAGAGGCCGAAGCGGAGGAGGCAGCTATGCGAGCGTCCGCATCCGGCGCTGCGCAAACCGTCACCGAGACAGACCCCGTAGAGAGCGAGATGGAGCGCATGCAGCGCGAGGCACTGGAAGAGCAGGCCGCAGCCGATGCCGCGCAGCAGCGCACGGGCAGCACAGACCCCACGCACGCCGCCACAGCCCACGTCGCGCGCCCCTTCAAAGAGACGATCCACCACATGCTCTTCGAGATGAACTCCACCATCGGCCAAGTCACCAACTATGTCATTCTGGCCATCATCCTCGCCTCGGTCTTCATCTCCATGCTCAACACCATTCCCGCCATCCACGCCGAATGGAACAGCACCATCACCATCATCCAGCGCACCGTGCTCACCCTCTTCCTCATCGAATATCTACTGCGCATCTATGCCGCCAAAGATCGCAAAAAGTATATGTTCGGCTTCTTCGGCATCATCGATTTCCTCACGGTTCTGCCGCTCTTTTTCGGCAGCACCGGATCCGCCTTCGTGCGCCTCTTACGGCTGCTGCGCATCCTCAAGCTGGCGCAATATTTCCCTGTCCTCACCTCGCTGCTGCGCTCGGTCTCCGACGCCAAAAACATGATTTTCGCCGTGCTCGCCACCATCACTGCCGTCTCTGTCCTCTCCGGCAACATCGCCTACATGCTGGAGCCGGAGACCTTCGGCAACGCCTTTGTCGGCTCCTGGTGGAGTCTGGTCACCATGAGCACCGTCGGCTACGGCGATCTAGTTCCGCACACCGCCGGCGGCATGGCACTCGGTGGCACGCTGATCCTGGTCGGCATCTGCGTGGTCGCCATGATGACCGCCGTCATCGCCGTGCGCGTCGGCCGCATGGTCAACCTCACCAACGTCTGCCTGAACTGCGACAAACCGGTCTCCGCCGAACACAAGTTCTGCCCCCACTGC
>JALUXN010000211.1 GCA_027018975.1 Mariprofundaceae bacterium
AGCGGCCTCAATATCGTTGGCCTCAGACGCAATGGCTTTAATCTCGAACGCATTGGCCGGCTGAAAGAGATCTATCGCATCCTGTTGCAGCAGAGCGGCAAGCGCGAGGCGCAGCTGAGCGAAGCGGAGGCGCTGTTGCATGAGGATGATGAAGCGGCTCGGCAGATGATCGAATTTGTCCGCACGGCCAAGCGCGGGTTGATGGCGCACGCGCGTGCGTGACTGATCATTGCTGTGAATAAGATCGGCCTGTTTGCCGGTTATGGCCGCTTTCCGCTGGAGTTGGCTGCGGTGCTGCGTGATGCGGGGAAAGCGGTGCATGTGGTCGCGGCTCGCGAAGAGACATTTCCTGAAATCGAGCAGTATGCGAGTTCATTGTGCTGGCTGCATGTGGGGCAGATCGGCGGCATGATCAAGGCGTTCAAGCAGGCCGGTGTCCGGCAGGTGGTGATGGCCGGCAAGGTGCGCAAGCTGCATCTGTTCCGCAATTTTCGTCCCGATATGACCGCTATGAAGGGGCTGATGCGGCTGAAAGATCGCCGCGATGATACGATTATGAATACGATCGCCGACCTGTTGGCCGAGGCAGGGCTGGAGTTGATCGAGCAGACCCGTTACGCCGGTGAGATGCTGGCCGGCGAGGGGCATCTGGCGGGGCCTGTGGCGCGCAAACGCGCCGATGAGATTGCGTTCGGCTTTGCCCAGGAGAAGGTGATTGCCGGCCTCGATATTGGTCAGACGATGGTGGTGCAGGATAAGGCGGTGCTGGCGGTGGAGGCGATTGAGGGCACGGATGAGGCGATCAGGCGCGGTGGCGCGCTCGGCAGCGGTAAGGCGGCGGTGATCAAGGTGGCCAAGCCCGATCAGGATCTCCGTTTTGATGTGCCGGCGGTGGGGCCGGATACCCTGCAGGTGATGTACGATGCCGGCTGCAATCTGTTGGCGGTGGAAGCGGGTAAGACGCTGATCATCGAGCGGCAGCGGTTTATTCAGATGGCCGAACAGCTCGCTATCTCCGTCTATGGTAGTCACGGCGAGTAGCGCCTGTGCAGATCTGTTGAGTCGCCCGTTACGCTTTCTCGTTTCAGCCGGTGAGACCTCCGGCGATCTGCACGCGGCAACCGTTGTCGCTGCACTCAAGCAGCGTTTCCCCGATAGTGAGATTGCCGGCATTGCTGGCGTGGTGATGCAGCGCGAAGGGTGTCACCCGATCTGTCCCATGCGTGAATTGAATGTGATGGGCGTGGGCGATGTGTTGCGCTCACTCTCACGTATTCGTCGTGTCGAGGCTTCATTGTTGAGCTGGGTGGCGGAGGCGCGCCCGGCGGTGGCGGTGTTGGTCGATTTCTCCAGCTTTCATATGCGCTTGGGGCGCAAGCTGCGCGCCATGGGGGTGCCGGTGGTGCATTTTATTGCGCCCAAGTTATGGGCTTGGGGGCGTTGGCGCGCGCGTAAACTGGCGCAGTCGCAGGATCGGCTGGCCTGTATTCTGCCGTTTGAACCGGCGTGGTTTCGTGCGCAGAGCATTGAACACGCTGAATATGTGGGCAATCCGAGCGCGGTCGGTTGTGTCGGCGGCTGGTCACGGCAGGCGCTGTGTCAGCGGTTGGAGATTGATGCTGCACGGCCGCTGTTGGCGCTGTTGCCGGGGAGTCGGCGTCAGGAACTGGTGACGCATGTGCCGATCCTTGCGGCGGTGCTGCAGCGTGTGCGTCGGCAACTGCCGGATGTGGCGGTGGTGCTGCCGTTGGCGCCTGATGTGGATCAACAACTGTTGCAACCGTTGCTGGCACAAGGTGCGTTGCCGATTTCGCGGCTGGAGGAG
>JALUXN010000212.1 GCA_027018975.1 Mariprofundaceae bacterium
CATGTGCATCGGAGCCATAGGCAAAGGGGATCTGCAGCTCGGCCGCCTGATCGATGATGCGCGGGTGCGGATAGATCTCTGCAATCGGCTTGCGCAGTCCGGCAGAGGAGACCTCCAGCGCTACGTCGGCAGCTTTCACAGCCTGCAACATCGCTGCTTCCGCCGCCTGAACGCGGGCATCGTGGATATCGGCGCGATGGCCGAATTTCTTAATTAGGTCGGGGTGACCGATAATGTCGAACATACCGGTCGCCGCAGATTGGGCGACCAGATCAAAATAGGCGCAGTAGGCATCTTCCACACACCACTGCTGCCACTGATCGATGCAGTCGGGGTTATCGAAACCCCAGTCGCCGATGTAGTGCACCGAACCGATCACATAGTCCCACGGGTAGGAGGCGATCATCTCCGCCACATAATCTTCACTGCCGGGATGAAAATCCGCCTCCAGACCGATGCGAATAGTGAGCCGGTCGGCATAGAGATCGCGAGCGCGCTCCACCTCATCCAGATAGTCGGGCAACTCGCCGCGATCCATGCGCCACGGTTTGTCAAAGCCGCCGGGCATCGGGCTGTGGTCGGAGATACCGATCTCGCGTAAGCCTGCCGCAATCGCCGCTTCGGCATACTCGACTACGCGCCCAGTGGCGTGATTGCAGCGCGGGGTATGCATGTGGTAGTCGGGCAGAGCACTCGTCATAGTGCGACAATACTAGGAGGTGCGCGGCAAAAGTTGCAACGTAATAAAGATAGCGATTGTCCGACCCACGCCTGCTGACTATATTCGCCTGCCTTGTACACCTGCACCCGGTGGTGCAAGACAGCATAGAAAGGATAACCACATGCATGCCACCCTACCCCTGCTGAAAGCGAGTGATTTTCCCCCGATCCGACGGACGCGGTTGACGACGCTGCAGGTCAATCTCGGCTATCTTTGCAACCAGCGCTGCCTACACTGCCATGTCAATGCGGGGCCGAACCGCACCGAGCTGATGGATGCGGCGACAGTGCGACAGGTGCTCGACTATCTCACCGCGCAGCAGATCGAGACGCTCGATTTGACCGGCGGCGCGCCGGAGATGAATCCGCACTTCCGCACCTTGGTGCGCGAGGCGCGGGCGCTCGGCGTGCGGGTGATCGATCGCTGCAATCTCACCATCCTCGAAGAGTCCGGCTATGCCGATCTGGTCGATTTTCTGGCCGCCCAGCAGGTGGAGATCGTCGCGTCGCTGCCCTGTTATCTGGGCGACAATGTCGATGCGCAGCGCGGTAAAGGGGTCTTTGACCAGAGCATCCGCGCGCTGCAACGGCTCAATCGCGCCGGCTTCGGCATGGCTGACTCCGGCCTCTTGTTGACGCTGGTTTATAATCCGCAGGGACCGGTGCTGCCGCCGAGCCAGAGTGAGCTCGAATCGGCCTACAAGCGCGAACTGCATCTGCGCTACGGCGTCGCCTTCAATCACCTCTTCACCATCACCAATATGCCGATCAAACGCTTCGGTAGCATGTTGATTTCACAGGGAAAGTTTGACGATTATATGCAGCTGCTCAAGGCTGCCTACAGTGAGCAGAATCTCGACGGCGTGATGTGCAGGAGCCTGGTCAGTGTCGATTGGCAGGGTTATGTGTACGATTGCGACTTCAATCAGATGCTCGGCCTGCCGATGTGCGACGATGGCGAGCGGCTGCATCTGCGTGACCTGATGCAGCGCGACATTGCGGGCGCGCCGATTGTGGTGATGGATCACTGCTACGGCTGCACTGCCGGCCAAGGCTCCAGCTGCGGCGGTGCGCTGGAGTCGTGAAATCAC
>JALUXN010000213.1 GCA_027018975.1 Mariprofundaceae bacterium
CACATGGCGGCCAGTTCGCTGTCGCTGTCATTCTCACCGGGGATGAGCAGCGTGGTGATCTCCAGCCAGACGGATGTTTCCTGTTTCAGATATTGAAGTGTGTCGAGCACCGGTTGCAGCTGGTCAGCGCAGTGGCGGTGGTAGAAGTCATCGCTGAACGCTTTGAAATCAACATTGGCGGCGTCGATATGGGCGAAGAGTTCGCGGCGCGGTTCGGCGTCGCGGCGGCGCAGAGACGGTCGTACTGGCGCGATTTGGAGATGATCCCCGTAGAGACGTTCGGGGATGTCATAATCGTTTCCTAACCATGATTGTTACTCAATCGTTGGGTGTTTGCAACGCGACCTGAGTCGCTATTTAGCTCATCCCACGGTTTGCCCGCTAGCTGCGTTGAACATGCTCATGTAGGAGACAGGGTCAGGCTTGACATATGTGAACCTAGATATTCCGATCATCCTGCACCTTCTCCCGCAAACGTGCATTGTCCTTCATTCGTAGCGGAACCGTCCGGCGGTCTGACCCGTGGCCAATCGATTGCACACAAACGCATTCACTAACCACGAACCCAACTAAATGCCCATATGTCAAGCCTGACCCCTCTAGCACTCAGATTATAGCCGATTAGCCGGGCTTCGCCATGGCGGTTCCTTAAAGGATGTAGCGGGAGAGATCCTCGTCTTCGCAAATCTCGCCGAGCTGGTTGTGGACGTAGTCGGCATTGATCTCGATGGTGGCGCCGGCGCACTCGGATGCTTCAAAGCTGATCTCTTCGAGCACATGCTCAAGCAGGGTGTGGAGGCGGCGGGCGCCGATGTTTTCCGTCTTCTCATTCACCCGCACGGCGATGCGGGCGAGCTCCAGAATGCCGTCGTCGGTGAATCGGATAGTCACCCCTTCGGCATCCAGCAGGGCGATATATTGGCGCGTCAGGGAGGACTCCGGCTCGACCAGAATGCGGCGGAACTCCTCCTCGCCGAGCGCGCTCAGGTTGACGCGGATCGGGAAGCGCCCCTGCAGCTCCGGAATCAGATCGGAGGGTTTGGCGAGATGAAAGGCGCCGGAGGCGATGAAGAGGATGTGGTCGGTCTTGATATGGCCGTAGCGGGTGTTGACGGTGGTGCCCTCCACCAGCGGCAGCAGATCGCGCTGCACCCCTTCGCGCGAGACCTCGCCGCCGGAGCCCTGATTGCTGCGATGGGTGATTTTATCCATCTCATCGAGAAAGACGATGCCATCATTCTCGGCGCGGGTGATCGCCTCCTCTTTGACCGCATCCTGATCGAGCAGGTTGTCCGCCTCCTGCTGCTGGATCACCTTCAGCGCATCGGCGACATCCATCCGCTTGGTTTTCTTATGCTTGCCCATCATGCTGCCGAGCATCTCCTGCAGGTCACCGAGGTCGCTGTTCTGGCCGGTAATCATCTGCATCACCGGACCGCTCGGGGCGCTCTCCACCTCAATCTCCACCTGCCGCTTGTCGAGCTCGCCGAGGCGCAGTTTGTGGCGCATCTTTTCGCGCGAATCGTGGGCTGCGGCGTTGTCGTTGCTGTGCGGGCCGTTGGTGACCGGGTGCGGAATGAGAATATCGAGCAGGCGCTCTTCGGCGGCCTTTTCCGCCTTGGCCTGCACGCGCACCAGATGCTCCTCGCGGACGATTTTGATCGCCGTATCGACTAGGTCACGGATGATCGTCTCAACATCGCGGCCGACATAGCCGACCTCGGTGAATTTTGTCGCCTCCACCTTGATGAAGGGGGCATTGGCGAGGCGCGCCAGACGGCGGGCGATTTCGGTCTTACCGACGCCG
>JALUXN010000214.1 GCA_027018975.1 Mariprofundaceae bacterium
AAGCCGAAGAAGACCTTTTTCGGCCTGTCGCTGGAGGCGCAGCGCGACATGGTACTGTTTCTCGTCGAGGAGCATCTAAGCCGCCAGATCCTCGAACATATCGCCGAGGTGGCGGGCTTTGAGGAGAATCCCGGTTCCGGCGTCGCCTTTCAGGTCGATGTCGAAGATGCCATCGGGCTGGGCGGGCAGATCTGCTGCCTGATCGATCAAGTGGAGGATAAGCTATGAGCAAACAGACTGCGGCGGGAGCGATGATCGCCGTCAAAGATGTGATGAAAAAGAAGTATGATATGGTCGATGGATTGGCGACGGTGCGGCAGGCGTTGACGCTGATGAAGCACATCGAGACCAAGTGTCTGATTGTCGATAAGCGGCATGAGAACGATGAGTACGGTATTGTGGTGCTGGCTGATATTGCCCGACATGTGTTGGCAGAGAATCGCTCGCCTGATCGGGTCAGTATCTACGAGGTGATGACCAAGCCGGCGGTGACGATTCACCCAAACATGGATATCCGCTACGCCAGCCAGCTCTTTGCCCGACTCGGCCTGTCGCGCGCGCCGGTGGTGGAGGGTGGCAAGGTGATCGGCATTGTCAGCCACACCGATATGGTGTTGAAAGGGTTGATGCACTTGGTGTGATGGCGTGAGTCAACTGATCTTGAAGGCGGTCACCCAGCTGCTCCTGCCGCCGGGCGGGTTGATTCTGCTGGCCGGAGTCGGCCTGATCTACTGGCGGCGCGCTTGGGGTAGGGGGTTGGTGGTGATGGCGCTGTTGCTCTGCTGGGCGCTCGCCACCGAGGTGGTGCGGGATCAGTTGCTGGCGCCGCTGGAGCAGCGTTATGCCGCCTTTTCGATGGATGCGGCGGCACTGGCTGAAAAGCCGACGGCGATTGTGTTGCTTGGTGGTGGGATTCATCAGCATTCGCCCGCCTATGGTGGCGTGGATGTACTGCCGCGTGCGGCGATGCTGCGCACTGTCTATGCCGCTTACTTGAGCAAGCAGAGCGGCTTGCCGATCTATGCCAGCGGCGGCAAGGTGTTGCGTGATGAAGGCGCGCCGGAGGCGGTGGTGATGCGGCGGGTGCTGGTCAAGCAGTTGGGTGTGGCTGCCGATGCCGTGGTCGCCGAGAGCGCATCGACCAACACATGGCAGAATGCAGCGCAGATCCGGCAGCGACTGGCTGCCGACCGTATTCAGCGCGTGGTGCTGGTGACCTCGGCGTGGCATATGTGGCGCGCCGTGACAGCGTTTGCAGCACACGATATGCAGGTCATCCCCGCACCGTGCGACTATCTGAGTGAACAGAAACGCTACGATCTGCGCAGCTATCTACCGAACTGGCAGGTGTTTGCCGATAGCAGCGAGGTGTTGCATGAATATCTTGGATTGCTCTGGTATCGCCTACACTATGGGCATATTGGGCTACATTAGTTATCAATACATAGTAAGTCGAATAAATATCGACATACTATGATAGAGATTTATATAATCACGCACTCAAACCAATATTTTCTGCAAGAGATGAAATGGAGGTAACTCTTGAGTAACAAATGGAGAAGCATGAACGAACCGATTCGTAAGCTGATTCCGTATGAGGAGTTCGATTATCAGACCTTGTTGGGGGCGCTGAAAGGGTATACGCACCCACGAGACAAATTACTGCCCTGTTGCGTAAGGGAACCATTATAAGAGTGAAAAAGGGGCTCTATGTGTTTGGCGAGAATAATCGTCAGCGCCCTTATTCGCGGGAAATTCTGGCCAACCTGATGTATGGGCCTTC
>JALUXN010000215.1 GCA_027018975.1 Mariprofundaceae bacterium
GCGCCGCAACACCCGCTGGCTCACGCAACATCCATTAGCATCGACGATCTCGCTCGCCAGCCATTTGTCTTCCGAGAGGCCGGCTCCGGCACGCGCGCTGTACTGGAGAAGCACATGGCCAAACAGCAGGTCAGCCTGCGCCACCACATCACCCTCGGCAGTACCGAGTCGGTCAAATCGGCCGTCCGCGCCAATGCCGGCATCGCCGCTGTATCCAAGCTGACTGTGCAGTGCGAACTCAATGCCGGCGCGCTCGTCAGCCTGCATGTCGAAGGGATGCGCTTATATCGCCCGCTCCACCTCATCCACCACTGCGACCGCAGAGAAAGCCCGGCCATCCGGGCATGGATTGCGCTGCTGCATCAACAGCTGCCATCGCAGTGAGCGCGGAGACCACAAACCTTGCGCGCGCACAGATCGCAACTTGACCCGCAGAACAGGAGCCGTACATTGCGCTACGCTTGCAAACCATGCGCGATTCGGAGGTTCCCATGAACAGTGCATTCCCCCATACCAACACCAGCCAGCTGGCCGATGCCCGCATCACCTTCATCGGCAAGACCTACGGCATGCTCGCCCTCTGCATTGCCGCCGGCAGCATTGGTGCCTATCTCTCCATGGGGATGACCTTTCCGTTCGAGCACCCGTGGATGATGCTCTTCATCATGATGGGCGGCATCTTTCTGGTACAGGGCGTGCGCCACACACCGGGGCTGAATGTCGCTGCGCTGCTCGGCTTCGGTGCCATCACCGGCATGGCGATCACGCCGCTGGTCAGCTTTGTGGCCGCCAAGTCGCCGATGCTGGTCATGCAGGCGTTTCTCACCACCGCAGTCGCCTTTGTCGCACTCACCGCCTACACCTTCATCTCCAAACGCGACTTCTCCTTCCTCAAAGGCTTTGTCTGGGTCGGGCTGATCTCGATCGTCGTCCTTGGCCTATCCAACTTCTTCTTCCAATCCCCCACCTTGGCGCTGGCGATCTCCGGCATGGGCGTACTGCTCTTCTCCGCCTTTATTCTTTATGACACCTCCAGCATTCTGCGCGACTATCCCAACGACGAATATATCGCCGCTGCCCTCACCCTCTACCTCGATGTCTTCCTGCTCTTTGAGCATCTGCTCAGCCTCTTCGGCATGCTCGGCGACGAGTGATGGGCAACGTCCAGCGCATGCCCGGCGCCTTTCCGTTGCATGAGGATCGTGATTTCCTCTCCGAGAGCGAGTGGGTAATCTTCAAACTGCTCTGCCGCCCCATCGACTCCTTTGCTGACGCCGATGCCGACGAACTCTCCGCCGCCAGTGGCGGGCAGGTCTCACGCGAACGCTGCGATGAGCTGATCCGCATTGTGCAGATCGCCGCCCTGCCGGGGCTGGGCAGTTGGATCGCCCGCCTCTTCGCCGAGGCCGGACTGACGCTGGCAGAGGTTCGCAACAGTGACGCCGCCAGCCTAACCGCAGCGGTCAACGACAAGGCCGGCTACCCCATCTGCAACGAAGCCACCACCCGCGCCCTGCACGATCTGCAGCTGCAGTGGCGCGGCGGCGCAGCGTAACATGCATTTCACATATACTCCGATACACAGGACAACACACCCATGAGCGAAACCATCCTCGTCACCGGCGGTGCCGGTTATATCGGCGCCAATATCGCCGCTGCCCTCACCCAACGACCCAACACCGAAGTGATGGTGGTCGATAACTTCTCCTCGGGCGACTGGCGCAATCTGACCCAGGTCGATTGCCAGCTGCGCGCCTGCGACTGCGACGACCCCGAGCTGCTC
>JALUXN010000216.1 GCA_027018975.1 Mariprofundaceae bacterium
GAGGCTCGCCAAGCCCATCAACGCCGGCCCCAGCACAGCGGCGAACTTGCCGAGCATATTGAAGAAGCCGAAGAATTCCGCTGCCTGTGCAGCCGGAATCATGCTCGCATAGAGCGAACGGGAGAGCGCCTGCACTCCGCCCATGACCAACCCGATCGCCGCAGCCAAGCCGTAAAAATCGCTCGCCTGCTGCATTGTTGTGCTCCAGACACAGACGGCGGCATAGACCAGCAGGCTGAGCAGAATCACCCCCTTGGCGCTCCAGCGCGTCCCCAACCACCCCATCAGCAGCGCCGCTGGAAAAGCGATGAACTGCGTCATCAACAGCGCTGTCATCAGCACCGAGGCATCGAAGCCGAGCGACAGCCCATAATCGACCGCCATGCGCGCCACCGTGTTGACGCCGTCGATATAGAGGAAATAGGCGAGCAGAAAGAGCCACACCGGCTTGAGTCCGCGCAGTTGCCGGCGGGTGGCCAGCAGTTGACTGAACCCCCGCCGCAGCGCCACCCGCCAGTGTGGTCGCACCGCCTCGCCGCGTTCATGTACCGCGCGCAGCAGCGGCAACGAAAAGAGCGCCCACCAGATGGCCACCGACAGAAATGACCAGCGCACCGCCGCCGTTTTATCGGCCAGCATGAACCACGATGGATGCAGCAGCATCAACACGTTGATCGCGAAGAGCAGTCCGCCGCCGATATAGCCGAGCGCATAGCCGAGTGCGGAGACGCGGTTGTAGTCGACCGGTTCCGCCACATCGACGATCAGCGCATCATAGAAGAGATTGGCACCGGAGAAGCCGATCGCGCCGAAGGTGAAGAGCAGCACCGCCAGCAGCCAGTGGCCGGCGGAAACCAGAAACAGCGCCGCCGTCATCACAATACCGAGCGCGCTGAAGGCGAAGAGCATGCGTTTTTTCAGCCCACCCTGATCGGCAATCGCCCCCAGCATCGGCGCCAGCAGCGCGATCAGCAGTCCCGCCGCCGCGTTGGAGATGCCGAGCCAGAAGGTCGATGCGTTCACACTCAGGCCGCTGGCCCAGTACTGCTTGAAGAAGATCGGGAAGAAGCCGGCCATCACCGTGGTAGCGTAGGCGGAGTTGGCCCAGTCGTAGAGCGCCCAAGCGTAGATGGTGCGGCGCGGGCTGGCGTGGCTCAAGCTGGGGCGACCGGCTCTTGGCTCAAGCGTGCCTTGTCGAGCAACAGCTGTTGCAGCGCGGCGATATGCTGCGCATCGTCGTTCAAGGCGGGGATATAGCGGTACTGCTCGCCGCCGGCGGCAAGGAAGTAGTCACGATTCTCCATGCCGACCTCTTCGATCGTCTCCAGACAATCGCTGGAGAAGCCGGGACAGATCACATCGACCGACTTCACCCCCTCCGCCGCCCACGCCTTCAGTGTCGCATCGGTATAGGGCTGTACCCACGCCTCGCGGCCGAAGCGGGACTGAAACGAGAGCTGCGCGCGCGTCTCATCGAGCTGCAGCGCCTCACGCAACAGCCGCGCCGTTCTGCGGCACAGGCAGGGGTAGGGGTCGCCCGCCTTGAAATAGCGTTCGGGGATGCCGTGAAAACTCATCAACAGCCGCTCCGGCTCACCATGCTGCTGCCAGTAGCGGCGCACACTCGCCGCCAACGCATCGATATAGGCGGGGTGGTCGCTGTAGTCGTCGATCATCTGCAGCGCCGGCACGCGCCGCCAGCGTTTCAACACATCGGCGATGGCATCGAAGGTGGAGGCGGTGGTGGTGGCGGAGTATTGTGGATAGAGCGGCAGCACAATGATCTTGCGGCAATGCTTGTCGCGCAGCTCCTCCAGCGCCGCGGCGATCGACGGATTACCATAGCGCATGCCGAGCGCCACATGCAGATGCTCGCCGAACTGCTGGCGCAGCCCTGCTTCGAGCAGTTGGCGCTGCCGCTGACCGATCGCCAGCAGTGGTGAACCATCTTCACGCCACACCTTGCGGTAGGAGGCGGCCGATTTGGCCGGACGGATATTGAGAATCACCCCGTGCAACACCAGCCACCAGAGCCAGCGCGGCTGCTCGACGACGCGCGGATCCCAGAGAAACTCGCCCAGATAACGGCGCAGTGCCGCCGCTGTCGGCGCATCGGGGGTGCCGAGGTTGGTGATCAAAATGCCGGTGGCGGCCGGTTGATCGTGCTTAAACGACTGTTCAGTTGAATACATCTTCACTCCGCATGGATCAGCTGCATGGCGAGCCATCCTGTAAACTGCCCCGGCAAAAGTCCATCGGCTCGGCTGCCGCTCGGTAACTATTCAGCTCATCCCACGGTTTGCCCGCTAGCTGCGTTGAACATGCTCATGTGCAGCAGCACACTGCGCCGCTCGTAGGGCAATAGCATGAAAAAACGGGTTCCGATGTCCCGAGAACGCCATCCCGCGCAGGCGCCATTCGCTTGTCAGTAGAGAATGCGGATGGGGTGGCGTTTGTATGGAGAAAATCCGGTGCGTGGATGGATTCCCGCCTGCGCGGGATGACCGGAGCAGGCTGTCAATCGCTTCGATGATGTGTAGATCTCCGATGCTCCCGGGAGCGTCATCCCCGAGTGCTTCTATCGGGGATCCATTGCGGCGTGGATTCCCGATACAAGCCTTGGGAATGAACTTTTATACGATTGCCCTAGCTCGCGTGTGCTCTCCCATGACCTTGCGAGCATTCCCCGCTATGCTTGCCACGTTTCAACAACACCCCCAAGAGAGGATAGTATGCCAAAAGAGACCCTGCGCCAGGAAGCCTTTGAATATCACCGTTTGCCGACACCCGGCAAAATCGCCGTCAAGCCGACCAAGCCCTGCCTGACGCAACGCGATCTGTCGCTCGCCTATACCCCCGGTGTGGCTGAGCCGTGTCTGGCCATCGAAAAAAATCCGGAGCTGGCCGATGAGTTTACCTCGCGCGCCAATCTGGTTGGCGTGATCAGCAACGGTACGGCGGTGCTTGGCCTCGGCAATATCGGCGCGCTGGCTGGCAAGCCGGTGATGGAGGGTAAGGGGGTGCTGTTCAAACGCTTCGCCGATATCGACGTGTTTGATATCGAGCTGGATGAGCGCGACCCGATGGCGATGGTGGAGACGATCGCGCGCATGGAGCCAACCTTCGGCGGCATCAATCTGGAGGATATCAAAGCGCCGGAGTGCTTCATTATCGAGGAGGAGCTGAAGAAGCGGATGAAGATCCCCGTCCTCCACGACGATCAGCATGGCACCGCCGTCATCATGGCTGCCGCCTTCCTCAACGCGCTGATTCTGCAGCAGAAACAGATCGAAGATGTGAAGATCGTCTGCCTCGGTGCCGGTGCGGCCGGCTTTGCCTGCATGAAGCTGATCGAGCAGCTCGGCGCCAAGCGCGAAAATATCCTCTTCCTCGATCGCAAAGGGGTGATTCATCAGGGTCGAGAGGATGAGCTGCCGCCGCACAAGGCCTATTTCGCCACCACCCGCAGCGAGCGCACGCTGGCCGAGGCGATGGTGGGCGCGGATGTCTTCATTGGCCTGTCGCAGGGCAACATCGTCGATCCGGCGATGCTCAAATCGATGGCTGCGCGACCGATTATCTTCGCCATGGCCAATCCCGACCCAGAGATCGACTACGAACTGGCGATGTCCACCCGCGACGATCTGATCATGGCCTCCGGCCGCTCCGATCACCCCAATCAGGTCAACAATGTACTCGGCTTCCCCTTCCTCTTTCGCGGCGCACTCGATGCCCGCGCCACCACCTTCAACGAGGAGATGAAGGTCGCCGCTGTGCATGCACTGGCTGGGCTGGCGCGTCAGGATGTCCCCGCCTCGGTACTCAAAGCCTACGGCATTGATGAGCTCCGTTTCGGCCCGGAATATATTTTGCCGAAGCCGTTTGACCCGCGTCTGATCGAGGTGGTGCCGGTGGCTGTCGCGCAGGCAGCGACGGATACGGGGGTGGCACGCAATCCGCTCACCGATGCGCACCAATATGCGCAGGAGCTGGCTGGCCGCATCGATTCGTCGCGCCTCTTCATGCGCATGATTACCGACAAGGCACGCGCCAATCCGCTGACGCTAGCACTGCCGGAGGGCGAGGATGAGACGGTGATCCGCGCCGCGCTGGAGATGCAGGAGGCGGGGATCGCCACGCCGCTGCTGATCGGCCGGCAGGAGCGGGTTGCGGCGGTGTGCGAGCGCGCGCAGCTGCATCTGGATACGATCGAGGTGATCGACCCGACCCGTGAAGATGGCCGCTTCGACCGCTTGGCGGAGGCCTATTACCAGGATCGCCAGCGCCACGGTGTGTTGCCCGACGATGCCGCCACCACGCTGCACAACGATTTCAATCTCTTCGGCGCCATGCTGGTGCGCGAAGGGTTGGCCGACGGCATGCTCTCCGGTCGCACCGCCCACTACCCCAATGTACTGCGGCCGCTGCTGCAGGTGCTCGGTCACGATGAAAACGGCCGCCACCACGTCTATGGCATGAACATGATGATCATGGAGAACAGCGCCTATTTTCTCGCTGACTGCACGGTGAATGTCGAGATGAATGCCGAGGAGCTGGCGCAGCTGGCCGAGCTGGCCGCCGACACCGCCGCGTCGCTCGGTTGCGAGGCGCGGGTGGCGATGCTCTCCTTCTCCAACTTCGGCAGCGTCGATCACCCCGAAACGCGCAAAGTCGCCGCCGCCACCAAGCTGCTGCACGAACGTCGCCCCGAACTGATGGTCGATGGCGAGATGCAGGCCGATACCGCCGTCAACGGTGCCATCCTCGGCCACTACAGCTTCAGCAAGCTCAAAGAGCCGGCCAATGTGCTGATCTTCCCGACCATGCAGGCGGGCAACATCGCCTACAAACTGCTGCGCGAACTCGGCGGCGGCACCGCCATCGGCCCGATCCTGCTCGGCCTGCCCAAACAGGCGCACGTCCTGCAGACTGGCGCCAGCGTCGATGACATCGTCAACATGGCCGCCATCGCCGCCGCACGCGCGGCGGGGGATTAACGGCGAGTTCACCTCAGAGACGCAAAGAGACAGAGAGATGAAAATCATGGGAGGTAATGGGGAAGTTCCTAACAGAATGATGCTTTCTCTGCTGAGAAACCAAGGTAGATCTCAGGAATGTTCTACCAAAAAAGCCCGCGCTTTCGCACGGGCAAAAAGGTTGCTCGAAAAGATTTACTCAAATCGAGCAGAGCCTGCAAAATCAATTCTTGTTATGAAAAGACTTCGAGGCATCCGTCAGATACAATGGCGGGAGCATAAACCTATTGCTAATTTGATTGCAAGTATTTTATGGGGGTGAACATGGCGAATGTAATCGGCCTTGATCTGGGAACCAATTCGATTGGTTGGAGCATTCTGGAAACCTCGGATGAACGAGGAAATCATTTTACGGGTATCGTCGCTTCTGGGGTTCGGATTTTTCAGGAGGGGGTGGACAGAACCACAACCGGGGCAGAATTATCCAAAAATGCAGCTAGACGTACTGCACGCGGGACTCGTAAGCTGCACAAGCGTCGCAATCAGCGACGCGAAGCCCTGAAACGACTTTTGGTTGAAAACAGGATGCTTCCATCTGGAGAAACTGAATGGCATGAGCTGATGCAGAAAAATCCCTATGAACTCCGTGCGCTTGGCGTTGAGAAGAAGATTTCGCTCTTTGAACTTGGCAGAGCCCTCTATCACATCAATCAGCGGCGAGGATTCAAAAGCAATCGCAAGACAGGCGAGAGCGATGGCAAGGTAGCGTCTGCGCTGGTCGAGCTTGAAGAGAAGATTCAGGACAGTGGATTCAAAACTTTGGGGCAGTACCTGAATTTGCTTAACACACGAGAGCAGCGCATCCGTGGCAGATATACCAAGCGCAGCATGTATGAACAGGAATTTGACTACCTGTGGAAACAGCAGGCCGGGCACCATCGGGATGAACTCAACGATGATTTGAAGAACAGTATCTATTATGCGATTTTCTATCAGCGTCCTCTTAAGAATCAAAAGAATCTGGTTGGGCTATGTGAATTTGAGAAACGTCAGGTGGTTAATGCTCAGGGCGAAAAGGTATGGACTGGCAAGAAACGGAGCCCGAAAGGCACTTGGTATGCCCAGCAGTTCCGGCTGTTACAGGAAATCAATAATCTGAAGGTAATTGATGGCACCGATGAGTGGCAGTTGGCCGATGACCTAGATTTACGCGATAAGCTGGTCGCAGCCATGCAGAAAAAAAAGACAATGGCATATGCTGCCATCAGAAAGTTGCTGTTCGGGAAATCCGACCAGCCGTGGGAGCATATCCGCTTTAACCTTGAGGAAGGGGGGCGGGACAAGCTTAAAGGCAATGACACCGAGGCATCGCTGCGCGCCGTACTGAAGAAAAAATATGACAGCCTGAGCGTGGAGCAACGGGATTCGCTGATACACGATCTGCTGTTTATTGAGGATGAGGATGTCTTGTTGCGCCATTATAGGGGACTCGGGGATTCGCTTGGATTGACGAATGAACAGGTTGAAAAACTGAGTAAGATCAAGTTGCAGGATGGATATCTGCATGTCTCTGAGAAGGCGATCAAGAAGATGCTTCCCCATCTTGAGCAAGGCTTGAAATACAGCGACGCCGTAGAAGCGGCCGGATATCTCCGAAAGGATCAGCAGGACGAGTCCATCATTCCGCAACTGGGCGAGCCACCGCAACTGCGCAATCCGATTGTGCAAAAGGCTTTGTATGAAGTGCGCAAAGTCGTCAATGCCATTGTCCGAGAGTACGGCAAGCCCGATTTTATTCGCGTGGAAATGGGGCGTGACCTCAAACAATCTGCGGCTCAGCGCAGAGAGAGCAGTATTCAGAATGCTCGAAACCGCAAACGCAATGAAGAGATTCGTAATCATCTGCAAAAGGAGTACGGCATTGCCAATCCGAGCAGGGACGATGTTATCAAGTTTCGTTTGTGGGAGGAGTGCCACCATCAATGCCCGTACACAGGGCAAACCATTTCGGCCGAAATGTTGTTTTCTCCCGAAGTGGAGATCGAACATATCCTTCCCTATTCGCGAACTCTGGATGATTCCTACACCAACAAAACGCTGTGCATGAGTTCTGAAAATGCCAATAAAAACAATCGTACTCCCTATGAGGCATACCATGCTGATGAGGAGAGATACCAAATCATACTTGCCAGAGTGCGGAAATTTGCGCCGCCCTTCGGCTATCGAAAGTGGAACAAATTTCGTCAGAAAGAGATTGACTTGGATACGTTCATCGAACGGCAACTGAATGACACCCGCTATATTAGTCGGGAGGTATGCAAATATCTGGAGCCGCTGGTCGGAAAATATCACGTTCAGTCCGGCAGAGGTCAGATGACAGCAACGCTGCGGCGCTTGTGGGGGCTGAACCATATCCTGCATGAATCCGGCGAGAAAACACGCGAAGACCATCGGCATCATGCCGTAGATGCCGTGGTAACAGCGCTTTCCACTCCGAAGGCACTCAAGGCGGTTAGTGCCGCCAGCAAATATGGGCGGCTGGACAAGCTGTCGCAAGAGCAATTTCCTATGCCTTGGGATGACTTTCGGAGGGATGTGGAAGCAAGCATCAAATCCATCATCGTATCCCACCGGGTCACGCGCAAGATTCACGGCGCACTGCATGAGGAAACGGCCTATGGCGAACTGAAAATCACCGACGAGAAAGGTCAGAAGCTGTATGCTGTGCGAAAGCCTGTATCGGCGCTTTCGCACAAAGAGATCACTCAGATTGCTGATGAAAAAATCAGGGGGGCGATTTCATCCTATATCCTGCAAAAAGGATTCGATCCGAAAGACAAATCCGACGTAGCCAAAGCCTTGAAAGAAGCCGATAAGAATCCGCCAAAAATGCGATCTGGTCAGCCAATAAGGCGGGTTCGACTGCATAAGCCGTTTACCAAGATGCTGTTGTTGAAAAACCGACAAGGCAAGACCTATCGCGCTATGCAGGAAGGCAGTAATCACCATATCGTGATTTACGAGTATGAGGATAAAAAAGGGAGATCGAAGCGTGGTGGCCATGTGGTGTCCATGTTTGAGGCAGCGCAGCGGGCAAGACGGGGTGAGCCCATTATTCAGCGCAAGCTCGTAGATGGGCAAAGATTTGTGATGTCGCTTTCCATCAATGAGTTGGTTCAGGTTCCAACAGGTGAGAATGAGTTCGAGGTATATCGAGTTCAGAAGATGAACTCTGATCTGACAATTTGTTTGCGGAGCCACACATCGGCTATTATCACTGACAAAGCAACTAGACGATTTGTAAAGCCAAATACACTTAATGGTCGAAAAGTTGTCATCGATCCAATTGGCAGGGTTTATCCCGCCAATGATTAAACGGATCGTCGAAATCTCAGCTGCCCCCACCTATATCTCGGTGAAAGATATGCAGCTTGTACTCAAACAGAAGGGGGAAATCATTGGTTCGATTCCGATTGAGGATCTCGGCGTGCTGATGGTAGACCACCCAGGCTGCACCTACAGCCATGCTGCCTTGAATGAACTGCTTGCCAATAATGTCGCTGTGGTGATTTGCGGAAAAAATCATCATCCCAACGGTCTGTTGCTGCCGCTCGATACGCATTCCGTGCAGTCCGAGCGCTATCGGGTGCAAATCGCAGCCAAAGTACCGGTCAAGAAACGGCTTTGGAAGCAGCTTGTTCAGGCCAAAATCCGCCATCAAGCGTGGTGTCTGGATTGTTGCGAAAGAAAAGGCGGTGACGGATTGCGGGCTCTGGCCGGCAAGGTGAGATCCGGCGATGCAGAGAATCATGAGGCACAGGCGGCTGCACGTTACTGGAAAGCTTTGTTTGGCTCTGATTTTCGCCGCAAACGCGATGGGCTTCCGCCCAATGGGATGCTGAATTATGGCTATACAGTGCTTCGAGCGGCGGTGGCTCGTGCGCTTTGCAGCGGCGGATTGCATCCATCTTTTGGATTGCATCATCACAACCGCTACAACGCCTACCCGCTGGCGGATGATATGATGGAACCCTTTCGCCCCATGGTGGATTCTCTTGTTTTCCGGCTATGGCAACAGGGCGATGTCTGCGTAACACAGTCGGTTAAGCAGGTGCTGCTGGGCGTACTGACGCAGGATGTGTGTTTGGGCGAGGATAAAAGACCGCTGATGAATGCATTGCATATGCTCTCAGCCAGTTTATATCGTGTACTCGGCGGAGATGCAGAATGTCTGGCGATTCCGGTGCCCGTCTAGTTTTTGGAGGATTTCGTTCGGTGTGGGTCGTAGCGATGTTTGACTTGCCCACGGACACCAAACTGGCTCGCAGGCATTATGCACAGTTTCGCAAAATGTTGCTCAAAGATGGTTTCGCTATGATGCAGTATTCGGTCTATATTCGGCATTGCGCAAGTGAAGAGAATGCTACGGTGCATTTCGAGCGCGTGAAACGCGCATTGCCGCCGGATGGAGAAGTTCGGCTGCTTCAGATCACTGACAAACAATTTGGCAGAATGCATGTTTATTATGGCAAACGACGCAAAAAAACCGAACAGGGAGCTGTGCAGATTGAACTTTTTTAGGACTGATATTCAAAACAGAAAGACCGGATTTCTCCAGTCTTTCATGTGTTTACAGTATAGATATTGTATCTGACGGATGCCCGAAGCCAAGTCACAACCATCGGTACAGACGCAGCCGACACAAGCCAATTGTATCTGACGGATGCCCGAAGCCAAGTCACAACATGATTCTTATGTTAGTTTTCGTGCCGTTATTGTATCTGACGGATGCCCGAAGCCAAGTCACAACCATTAGCGCTTGATGTGATTGCAGCGTTAGATTGTATCTGACGGATGCCCGAAGCCAAGTCACAACATCCATCCGCGCCGGTGTGATCGAAGAGCGATTGTATCTGACGGATGCCCGAAGCCAAGTCACAACTTGACCAGAATCTTGACGCCTTGGTTGGTGATTGTATCTGACGGATGCCCGAAGCCAAGTCACAACAGCGCTGGCAAGGTGACGATCTGGCGCGAAATTGTATCTGACGGATGCCCGAAGCCAAGTCACAACGCTGTAAACTGCACGCTATTTACATTCGTATTGTATCTGACGGATGCCCGAAGCCAAGTCACAACCGTAGGGCTGGGGTAAGTATGCAACGGCTATTGTATCTGACGGATGCCCGAAGCCAAGTCACAACCCATCGCTGCGCAGTCATTACACTTAGCAATTGTATCTGACGGATGCCCGAAGCCAAGTCACAACGGTGTCGATCAGAGCGGTGCATGAAACCTGCTCAATCAAGTTTTTCAGGCACTGAATCAGGAGCGCAATTGCCGAAAACGGCGCTAGCGG
>JALUXN010000217.1 GCA_027018975.1 Mariprofundaceae bacterium
GCGCACAATCTCGCCGTGGATGCGGTAGGCGGGCGGCAGGTCGACGGTGAGATAGAGATCCGACGCCTCTTGCTGCTGCATGGCGGCGAGCAGTGGTTTCAGTGTCAGGGCGCTCAGACCATGCCTCCGCCGAAGAGCTGTTTGTTATTCGCCTTCTCCAGCGCGGCCTGCACGGTGATCTTTCTGCTCTGCACCAGCTGCTGCAGGTGGCTGTCCAGCGTCTGCATGCCGTCGCGCTGCGAGGTCTGCATGACCGAGACCATCTGCGCGATTTTGTTTTCACGGATGAGATTGCGGATGGCCGGTGAGCCGAGCATGATCTCATGTGCGGCCACGCGTCCCGCTCCATCAGCGGTTTTCAGCAGGGTCTGCGAGATGACGGCGCGCAGGGACTCGGAGAGCATCGAGCGCACCATCTCCTTTTCGGCGGCGGGGAAGACATCGATGATACGGTCGATCGTTTTCGGTGCCGAGGAGGTGTGCAGCGTGCCGAAGACCATGTGGCCGGTCTCGGCGGCGGTGAGGGCGAGGCGGATGGTTTCCAAGTCGCGCAGCTCGCCGACCAGAATCACATCGGGATCTTCGCGCAGGGCGCTGCGCAGCGCGTTTTCAAAGGAGTGGGTGTGCGGGCCGAGCTCGCGCTGGGAGATGAGGCTTTTTTTGGAGCGGTGGACAAATTCGATCGGGTCTTCAATGGTCAGGATATGGCCGCGTTCGCGTTCGTTGCGGTAGTCGATCATAGCCGCCAGTGTGGTGGATTTACCGGAGCCGGTAGGGCCGGTGACCAGACAGATGCCGCGCGGGGTCATGGCGATGTTTTTGAAGATGTCCGGGCAGTTGAGCTGCTCCATGGTGAGCACTTCGCTCGGGATGACGCGGAAAACGGCCGCCATACCGCGTCGTTGCTCAAAGACATTGACACGGAAACGGGCGATATCACCGAGCGCGAAGGAGAAGTCGATCTCCTTCATCTCCTCGAAGACCTTGCGCTGATGGTCGTTCATGATGTCATAGACCATGCTCTGCACTTCACGGAAATCGGTTTCGGGCATCTTGATGCGGGTCATGTCGCCATGAATGCGCAGCATCGGCGATTCCCCGGCGGAGAGGTGGAGATCCGAGGCTTTGTTCTTGACCGTGAATGCCAGTAGTTCTGAAATTTCCATGCGCGTGCTCCCTTCCTCATCTGTTTGTTACTCAAGAGTGACCGAGCACTGGCGAGTATTGTGATTTCCCGGGGCGGTGTCATCTGTTTTTTTTGCCGGGTGCAGCATACTGAGGCGCTGTTTGGGCGAGAGCGCAATGTGTGCCCCTTGAATTTTTTTTACGCATTCCTATACATGCCGCCGTTTTCTGCTGATTGTTCTGAAGGAGATGATTTATGATTGAAATCTGTCATTTAAGTCGTTTCTATGGCGACTTTAAGGCGCTGGATGATCTCTCGACCAGCATTGGTCGCGGTGAGATTGTCGGGCTGCTTGGTCATAACGGTGCGGGCAAATCGACGATGATGAAGATGCTCACTGGCTATCTGGAGCCGAGCGCCGGCTCGATCACCATTGATGGCTTGAGGATGGGCGAGGATACGGCGGCGATCCAGCGGCGGATCGGTTATCTGCCGGAGAATTGCCCGGTATGGCCGGAGATGCGCGTGGTGGAGTATCTGCAGTATCAGGGGCGGCTGCACGGCTTTGCGACGGATGCGCTCGATGCGGCCGTGGCGCGCGCGATCCGGCGCACGGCACTGAAGGAGAAGGCGCTGCAG
>JALUXN010000218.1 GCA_027018975.1 Mariprofundaceae bacterium
GCTATTGGTGGACAACTGGATGCGATCTACGATGCCTAGAATTATCCTAATTATTCAGCAATATGCTGGAACTGTTCAGGTCGCCCACGGTTTGTACAATAGCAAGGAGAAAAGGCGCAGTGTGCTGCTGCACATGAGTATGTTCAACGCAGCTAGCGGGCAAACCGCGGGATGATCTGAACAGTTACGAATCCTCTAGGGTGCACCAGTCAGTAAATCATCAGGTGGTGGCTGATAGGGGAGATGGATTCTGGTGGTTTTGCCTTACAGGGAGCGTAAAAAATCCATAATCGCTTCAACTGCTTCGCGTTTTTTCATGTCGCCGCGTGGGAGGATGAAATCGGCGCACTGCTCATAGAGGGGGTAGCGTTCGGCGGCTAGTGCTTGCAGGCGTTGCAGGGTGTCGCCGGCGGCAATGAGGGGGCGATTGCTGTCGCCATCGATGCGCTGGGCTAGAAATTCCGGCGCTGCCTTTAACCAGATGACCGGCGGATGGGCGCGCATCAGCGCCCGGTTCTCTTCCGAGAGAATCGCGCCACCGCCCGTTGCCAATACTGCGCGCTTGTTGATCACACTGCGCAGCGCGGCTGTCTCCATCTGCCGAAATGCGGCCTCGCCATCTTGGGCGAAGATCTCAGGGATCGTGCGCCCCTGCTGTTCGACCAGATAATCATCCAAGTCGATCAACGGCATCTCCAGCCGCTTGGCCAGACGCCTGCCGATACTGCTCTTACCGGAGCCCATCAGGCCGATCAGGATGGGGCGAACGTCACGCTTCGGCATCGAGTCCAAAGGCGCTATGCAGGGCGCGCACCGCCAGCTCGACATACTTCTCATCGATGACAACGGTGATCTTGATCTCGCTGGTGGTGATCATCTGGATATTGACCCCCTCCTTGGCCAGCACATCGAACATATCCTTGGCGACACCGGCGTGGGAGCGCATACCGACACCGATCACCGACACCTTGGCGACGCTGTCATCCCCCTTCACCCCCTGCGCCTTCATCTCGCTGCAGAGGCGGTTCATGATCTCCATCGTCTGGGCATAATCGCCGCGCGGCACGGTGAAGGTGATGTCGGTATGCCCCTCCTCGGAGACATTCTGCACAATCACATCGACATTGATGCCGGCATCGGCCACCGGCCCGAAGACGTTGACGGCAATGCCCGGGTGATCGGGGATGCCCTTGATGGTGATCTTCGCCTCGTCGCGGTTGTAGGCGACGCCCGAAATGGTTGCCCGTTCCATAATTTCATCCTCCTGCACCACCATTGTACCGGCCACCGGCTCGAAGCTGGAGCGCAGCTGCAGCGGCATCTGAAAACGCATTGCCAGCTCAACCGAGCGGGTCTGCAGCACCTTGGCGCCGAGCGAGGCGAACTCCAGCATCTCCTCGTAAGCGATGCGATCGATCTTGCGCGCCTTGGGGACGACGCGCGGGTCGGTGGTGTAGATGCCATCGACATCGGTATAGATATCGCAGAGATCGGCCTGCACGGCAATCGCCAGCGCCACTGCCGAAGTATCCGAGCCGCCGCGCCCCAGTGTAGTGACGTGCCCCTGCGCATCCACGCCCTGAAAACCGGTCACCACCGGTACTTCGCCGGCCGCCAGATGTTCGATCAGATGCGCGCTCTCCACATGCTTAATCCGCGCCCGCACATGGCAGCTGTCGGTGAGCACGCCGGCCTGCCGCCCATTGAATGAGTAGGCGCGGATACCGCGTTTT